>DAOUMU010000278.1:0-17088 GCA_034409055.1 Anaerolineae bacterium | reverse complement strand
GCAAGACTTTGGTCATCGCCGCAGTCAAGGTCGTTTTGCCGTGGTCCACGTGTCCAATCGTGCCCACGTTGACGTGTGGTTTATCTCTGACAAATGTTTCTTTGGCCATACTTGGACTCCTTGTGTTGCCGATTACAATACGTTTGAGATTTACTGCAAAGCAGCCTGGCGTCTTTCCTCACGCCATACTCAGTAGATCCAAATTTGAGGAGCCAGCACGCCCACGTGCGGCGTTATTTGGCACGTGAGCGTGCCTCACTCCACAAAAATTGGATCCACTGATACTAGCTTCTTAATGTTTAAGACAAACCTTATAATTATATAAAAAGGTCATAATTCCAGCAAATAACTTGGCCTGATTTCAGCCAAGAAAATGAGTGATTACATCCATCCGCCCGAAGCAATTCTTTCCTGCATGCTTTGGGATACCTGGGCGTAGTGGTCAAATTCCATCGTAAAAGTAGCCCGTCCCTGTGTGGTCGAGCGCAAATCGGTGGCATAACCAAACATCTCGGATAAAGGCACCAAAGCAGTGATGGCCGTAACCCCACCAGCCCTGGGATTCATACCCTCAATATTGCCCCGACGGGAGGAGAGATTGCCCATAACTTCGCCTGTAAACTCTTCCGGGGTGGTTACTTCTACCTTCATTATGGGTTCTAATAACACTGGATTACCCTTTTGCATCGCCTCTTTGAAACCCATAGAGGCAGCAATTCTAAAGGCCATTTCAGAAGAGTCGACCTCGTGATAGGAACCGTCAACTAAAGTCACCTTCACATCCACTACAGGATAACCGGCCACCACGCCAGTAGACAGGGCTTCCTTCACACCCTCTTCAACAGCCGGAATGTATTCTTTAGGCACAGCCCCACCAACCACCTTGTTTTCGAATACAAATCCCTGACCTTTACCCAGAGGTTCAATTTCCAACTGGACATCCCCGTATTGGCCGCGCCCCCCACTCTGGCGTACAAAACGCCCCTGTGCTGTGGCCGGGCGGATAATCGTTTCACGGTAGGCCACTTGCGGACGACCAACGTTAGCTTCCACCTTAAACTCGCGCTTCATGCGGTCCACCAATACTTCCAAGTGAAGTTCACCCATGCCAGAAATTTGGGTCTGTCCGGTGTTCTCATCGGTCCTGACCTGGAAAGTGGGGTCTTCTTCAGCCAATTTTTGGAGGGCAATAGCCAGTTTGTCTTCATCGGCCTTGGTTTTAGGTTCTATAGCCAGGCTAATAACAGGTTCGGGGAATTGAATAGCCTCCATAACGACCGAGTGATTAGGAGCGCAGATTGTTTCACCAGTGAAGGTATTCTTTAAGCCTACTGCCGCCACAATATCACCGGCATACACCGTTTTCATCTCTTCCCGATGATTGGCATGCATTTGTAACAAACGCCCGATACGCTCTTTTTTACCCCTGGTGGTATTTTGTACGCTAGCTCCTGCATTGAGCGTACCAGAATAAACCCGTAAATAAGCTAAACGCCCTACGAATGGGTCCGTGACAATTTTAAAGGTGAGTGCTACAAAGGGATCTTTCTCGTCGGCAAAAACTGGAACTTCCTGGTCATTTTTCGGGCTAAAACCGATTTTAGGAGGCACATCCTTGGGAGATGGTAAATAATTAACCACCGCGTCCAGTAGACGCTGTATGCCTTTATTTTTTAGGGCCGAACCGCACAGAACGGGTACAATATCACCGGCAATCGTAGCCACCCTCAGAGCACGGGTCAGCTCATCAGGGGTGATCTCTTCACCCTCCAGGAACTTCTCGATCAGAGCGTCATCAAACTCTGCTACCTTCTCAACCATTGCTTCACGCAACTGTTGAGCTTCCTCAAGCAAATCTCCAGGAATAGGACAGGCTTCGGATTTGGTCCCCAAGTCGTCCAGATAATAAATAGCTTCCATCTTAATCAAATCGATAACGCCCTTGAATTGGTCTTCCGAGCCAATAGGCATTTGGATAAGAACCGGATTGGCAGCCAAGCGATCAACGATCATATTTACTGTGCGCCGAAAATCTGCACCGACCCGGTCCATTTTGTTTACAAAACAGATCCTGGGGACACCGAAACGGTTGGCCTGACGCCAGACCGTCTCAGATTGTGGTTCAACGCCAGCGACAGCATCAAATATCACCACCCCACCGTCCAGCACCCGCAAAGAGCGTTGAACTTCAGCCGTAAAATCGATGTGTCCAGGCGTATCGATGATATTAATTTGATGGTTATTCCAATAGCAGGTAGTGGCAGCAGCGGTAATAGTGATACCCCGCTCTTGCTCCTGCTCCATCCAGTCCATAGTTGCCGCCCCATCGTGCACCTCACCGATCCGATGAATCTTTTGAGTATAGAAAAGAATACGCTCGGTAACAGTGGTTTTTCCGGCGTCGATGTGGGCGATGATACCAATATTTCGAGTACGCTCTAAAGGATATTGGCGTGCCATAACTTGCTCTCCCTGCCCCGTGAATTCACACAACAATCGAATTCAAATCGAGTCAAACCAACCTTAACACCTTACCTGGCCACCAAACATGTCTATACGATAATTCCCAAAACACATCAAAAGTCCAAAACTCTTCTTTAGATATGGATGAGCAAGAGTTTTGGACTTTACTCACACGATCACTTTATGTACCCACAGCAATCGAGACGGTTGCTGTTTACAACGAAGTTAAAAACTACCAGCGATAATGGGCAAAGGCACGGTTAGCTTCAGCCATCTTGTGAGTATCTTCTCTCTTCTTAACAGTGGCTCCTTGATTATTAGCTGCATCCATCAACTCGGCAGCCAATTTTTCTGCCATTGATTTACCCGAGCGAGCTTGAGCAGAATTAACCAACCAGCGAATAGCCAAACTTTGGCGACGCTCTGGACGTACTTCTAGCGGAATCTGGTAAGTAGCTCCACCGACACGCCGGGGACGAACCTCTATGAGGGGGGTAGCATTCTTGACGGCTTGTTCAAAAATCTCTATACCGGGCTTTTTAGTACGCTCACCGGCGATATCAACCGCTTCATAGAAGATAGAGGCAGCCACAGTTTTTTTGCCATTCCTCATTAATTTATTAATAAATCGGGCAACCAACTCGCTATTATATCTCAAATCGGGTGTTACTGACCGTCTGGTAGCTCGATTTCTTCTAGCCATAATTTCCTCCAATCCTGAACAGGATAGTGCCTGACTTATCGCTTTGGCCGCTTAGTCCCATACTTAGAGCGACCTCGTCTTTTAAGGTCGACCCCTGTCGAGTCTAATGCGCCCCGCACAATATGATACCGAACGCCAGGTAAATCTTTAACACGCCCCCCACGCACCAAGACCACGGAGTGTTCCTGAAGATTATGCCCCTCACCCGGAATATAGGCTGTCACCTCAATACTGTTTGACAGGCGCACACGAGCAATTTTCCTCAAAGCAGAGTTCGGTTTTTTGGGTGTCATCGTACGTACCTGGGTACAAACACCACGCTTTTGTGGAGACCCCTTACCGGGCTGCATGCGTCCCTTGAGGGCATTATAGGTAAAACGTAATGCCGGAGCTTTGGTTTTAGATTTCTTCAGTTTACGGCTTTTTCGTACTAGTTGGTTTATTGTTGGCAAGGAAACTCTCCCCTTTGATAATACTATCAAGTTATACCGGCTTACAGATGGTAACTGCCTACCCGTATGTCATTCCGAGGATCGCAGCGACAAGGAATCCCCAAAACTTTGGCCCAAAAGATCTACTTTACCAAAACCTTGGGGATTCTTCACCTGTTCAGAATGACATAGTAGGTAGTTACTACAGATGGTTAAAATCTTTTGGCAGTATACGAGGCCACCGAAGAATACCTCCGGTGGCCTCGTAGATTATCTAACTGTACCTATTCTGTGAGCCGAGAACTGCTTTTTTTGCGATTCTCTTTATTTTACCTTAAGCTCACATACAAGTATTTAATATAACACAAATAAGAAAATTTGTCAAGTTCTATTCTGTTTCGTTGATAAACTACAAAAACATTAACTGACATCAATATTACCGGACTCCACCTGGAATACCCAAACCCAAACCAAGTTTTGGCAAGCGTTCTTTCTGTTCTTCTTTGCCGAAAGTCATTTTTTCGTCACTCTCGGAAATCACTTCAACCGAGAGGCCCAAAGATTGTAATTCTTTAACTAACACCCGGAAACTTTCCGGCAGACCGGGATCTTGAATTGGCTCACCTTTAACAATGGCTTCGTATGTTTTTACGCGCCCCACAACATCATCACTTTTAACAGTCAGCATCTCTTGTAATATATGAGCCGCACCGTAAGCTTCCAAGGCCCAAACTTCCATCTCACCAAATCGCTGCCCACCAAATTGAGCTTTACCGCCCAGAGGCTGTTGAGTAACTAAACTGTAAGGTCCAGTCGAACGGGCATGTACTTTATCTTCAACTAAGTGAGCCAGCTTCAGGATATTGATCACCCCAATGGTTACAGGCTGATCAAAGGCCTGGCCTGTCTTGCCATTATACAAGACCATTTTACCCGTAGTGGGCATAGGCAAAAGCAATTCTCGAGAAACTTGTAGAACATACTTGTCAGTTTCTTCATCGGATAGTTTATCCAGATCCAACTTTTCAAGAGTGGGCGACCGCCGTCCATCTGCCACCTTTTCTATACGCCTTTTCATAGCCCTCATCCATTCGCGCAGGCAAATTAAGCGCACAGCCCCGCGAGCAGCCAACCCAATCTCTCTAGGACGACGTTGCCCTTCAAAAGCCAATAAGAAATCCGGGTCATACCCCCTTTGCTTCAGCCATTCACGTAAGGCCACACGACGTGCATAAATCGGATCAGAGGCCAACTGCTCCTCATCATATTCCTTTTCGCCCAGGGTTTCGATAAGATACAAAGCGCGAGCTTCATCTTCATCTTCAAAGTCTTCTGTCTCATAACCTTGGTCAGCGATCCAGTCCCAGGCCATATCCGTAGTTTCTTGCCAGGCATGATCCACCAACCAGGCCCGGGCCAACTCTGCTGCGATTTCATCTTCTTCTGCACCGTCAAACACAGAAGTGATCGCCCGAAAGCCCAATCGGTGAGCAGCCCAGCCCAAATGTGTTTCAAGGATCTGGCCAATGTTCATCCGGGCCGGCACTCCCAGCGGGTTAAGGATAATCTGAATCGGTGTACCATCCTCAAGGTAAGGCATATCTTCAATGGGCACTACTTTGGAAATAACACCTTTGTTACCGTGGCGACCGGCCATTTTATCACCCTCAGTGATTTTGCGGCGCTGGGCCACCATCACTCGGACCATTCGATCGACTCCGGTCGGCAGGTCACGATGTTCCTCTCGAGAAAATTCTTTCACATCGACCACAATGCCCTTTTCACCGGGCGGCAGACGTAAACTGGAGTCTTTGACCTCACGTGCTTTTTCGCCAAAAATAGCTCGCAGTAATTTCTCTTCCGGGGTTAATTCTGTTTCACCCTTGGGCGTGATCTTACCCACCAAAATATCGGCCGGTCCAACTTCTGCCCCTACACGAATCACACCGGTTTCATCCAAATCTTTCAGGGCATCCTCACCCACGTTAGGAATATCACGAGTAATTTCTTCCGGACCAAGCTTGGTGTCTCTGGCTTCTATTTCATGTTTTTCAATGTGAATCGAGGTGAATTTATCCAACCGGACCAGTTCTTCGCTAATCAGAATAGCATCTTCATAATTACCTCCCTCCCAACTGAGAAAGGCACAGAGTACATTTTGGCCTAACGCTAATTCACCACCGTCTGTCGAACTTGAATCAGCCAGAGCGGTTCCTGTTTCTACCCAGTCGCCTTTATTCACAATCGGCCGCTGGTCAATACAGGTTGATTGATTAGAGCGGTTAAACTTTCGCAAAGTATATTCGTGATGCGTACCATCTTCTTGACGCACAACAACCGACTTGCCGGTAACGCTAATCACCTCACCACTTTCTTCAGCGATAATCACCTGTCCAGAATCAATGGCAGCCTGATACTCCATGCCGGTGCCTACAATTGATGCTTCGGGACGAATGAGAGGAACGGCCTGCCGCTGCATGTTGGACCCCATCAAGGCCCGGTTAGCATCGTCATGTTCAAGGAAGGGGATCAGAGCAGCGCTAATTCCCACAATCTGCTTAGGGGACACGTCCATATAATCAATCTTTTCGACGGTTTCAAACAAAAAAGTTTGATTATAGCGCACACTCACCCTGTCATTAACAAATTCTAACCTATCATTCAGAAGAGCATTGGCCTGAGCAATCGTGTAATTATCTTCATCATCAGCCGAGAGATAAACGATCTCTTCGCTAACCTGTGGCTTGACTAAAACCGGCTCTTCAAGATTCAACTGGGCAATTTTAATCGCAATATCTTCATCAATCGGAGTCTCGGTTGGGACGACGACCTCATCCGTGTTGGGATCTGTAACATCGGTCCGGGTTGTTTTACCAACAAGGTTATCAATATCATCAGGTTCAATTTTCTTGATGACTTTGCGATAAGGTGTTTCAATGAAACCATACTCATTCACCCGACTAAAGGCAGCCAGACGGCCAATCAAGCCGATATTTGGCCCTTCGGGCGTTTCAATGGGGCAAATACGGCCGTAGTGACTATGGTGAACGTCACGTACGTCAAAACCGGCCCGTTCGCGCCGGAGACCACCAGGTCCCAAGGCGCTTAAGGTGCGTTTGTGGGTCAGTTCGGCCAATGGATTCGTCTGATCCATAAATTGTGACAACTGGCTGCCGCCAAAGAATTCACGAGTAGCGGCTACAACCGGACGAATGTTGATAAGAGACATCGGTGAAATCTGTTCGGGGTCCCGAATTGACATACGTTCACGAACCACCCGCTCCATTCGCAGCAGTCCGACTCGTAACTGGTTCTGGATTAACTCACCCACAGTTTTCACTCGACGATTGCCCAAATGATCGATATCATCAGGAGGTATCTTACCGTTATTAATGCTAATCATCCGGGCTATTACATGCACCAAATCCTTTACGGTCAAAGTGCGATGCTCAATGGGAACATCTAACCCCAGACGTCGATTTAGTTTGTAGCGTCCCACCTTGCTCAAATCATAACGACGAGGTGAGAATAGCAAGGACATCAAGAAATTGACAGCGTTATCAATGGTTGGCGGGTCACCCGGGCGTAACTTTTTATAAAATTCAAGTAAGGCTTCATTGACATTCTTGGTGGGATCTTTATCAATGCTGGCCGGGATAAAGGCATGATCAGATTCGGTGTCAACATCTTCAAAAAGGCTCAACAAATGCTCGTCAGTTCCCAACCCCATGTCGGTACAAATGTTGGGGTCCTTCATGGCTGTCTTCAGCGTTTCCTCATCAAGATTAACAAATTGAATGGCTCGTAACAAAACAGACACCGGCAGCTTGCGCTTCCGGTCAACCTTGACCGAAATCAGATCACGTCGAGATGTTTCAAATTCAAGCCAGGCTCCTCGATTAGGAATGAGCTTGGCAAAACACAGTTTCCGTCCCGTGGCCCGATCTTCTTCTACGGTAAAGTAAACCCCCGGCGAACGGATAAGTTGGGAGACAACGACACGCTCAGCTCCATTAATAACAAAGGTAGCGTTTGGCGTCATCAGGGGGAAATCTCCCATAAAGACTTCCTGTTCTTGAATCTCACCGGTTTCTTTATTAACCAAACGAACCTGAACCCACAGTGGGCTGGCGTAGGTTATATCACGCTCGCGACATTCTTTTTCAGAGTATTTGGGTTCGTCGAAGCGATAATCCAAAAAATACAGTTCTAAATTTTTGTTAAAGCTGACAATGGGTGATATTTCATCAAAAAGCTCACGCAGTCCCTCTTCTCGGAACGCCTTAAAAGACTCAAGCTGCACCTCAATTAATCTGGGTAACTCAAGAATATCAGGAATACGGGCATAACTTTTTTTACGTGCGGAGTTATAAGACATAAATACACAATCTCCTTAATGATAATTAAAAGTCAGCAATACAAAAGCGGCTTCCAGTAGGGCACAAGGCCTAAAACGTGGAATGAGGAGTACAGTCTAGTCTTTTTCACATATCACGCAACACATCTGATGGTAGGTAAATCTAAACCTTAACCCCCTTACTTTTATATGTCATCACCACTGATGTTGTCGAACAAAGCTATCGGAGCTACTTTGCTGAGGAGAGGTTATTAAATTAAAGCAGCATTGTAATTGAGGAATTCACCTCAGAATGGGGTATTAGTGAATAAGCACGCAAACAACGTATTGCAAAACTATAATATAACTCTAAAAATAGATTTTGTCAAGCGGAAGGGGGAATTTTTAATTTGGGTTTATTGCTCCACTCAATGCATTTTGTGGTTCGTCATTTATAAAAGATTCCCCAACCCATGTAACAGGTTGGGGAACCGGTTATACAAAATTACGATCAAGATGGGGAGGGTTATTATAACCCCGCCGCTTGCCGCAGCACCTCCGCTTTATCTGTCTTTTCCCAGGGAGCATCAATATCATCACGACCAAAGTGGCCATAGGCAGCCGTGGCTTTGTAAATGGGGCGGCGCAAATCAAGGTATTTGATGATGGCCGCCGGGCGCAGGTCGAAATGTTGTTTGACCAGCTCAACGATTCTATCATCGCTAATTTTACCGGTGCCAAAGGTTTCCACGTTCAGCGACAGAGGATGAGCCACGCCAATAGCGTAGCTAACTTGCAACTCAATCCGATCCGCCAAACCTGCGGCGACAATATTTTTGGCAATATGACGGGTCATATAAGCAGCCGAGCGGTCCACCTTCGTTGGGTCTTTACCGGAGAAGGCTCCACCACCGTGACGCGCCATCCCACCGTAGGTATCTACAATAATCTTGCGACCGGTCAAGCCAGCATCGCCCATCGGGCCGCCGGTGACAAAACGGCCCGTGGGATTTATATAGATTTTGGTGTCATCGTCGATCATATCATAGGGCACAACCGGGGTAATGACTTCAGCGATAATATCAGCTCGAACTTCATCCTGGTGGACGTCCGGGCTATGCTGGGTAGAAATGACCACCGTATCCACCCGTTTAGGCTTGCCGTATGCATACTCAACTGTCACCTGGCTTTTGCCATCCGGACGCAGGTACTCAATGGTGCCATTCTTGCGAACATCGGCCAATTGCTGGCACAGGCGGTGGGCCAATGAGATACTCAAGGGCATCATCTCTTCCGTTTCATTACAAGCAAAGCCAATCATCATCCCCTGGTCACCGGCCCCAATATCCAGGTCATTGTCCATCTCGCCTATTTTTGCTTCCAGGGCTTTATCAACCCCCATGGCGATATCAGCAGATTGCTCTTTGATACTGACGATAACGCCACAGGTTTCGTAATCAAACCCATATTTGGCCCGGGTATAACCAATGTCTTTGATGGTCTGGCGGGCAATGTCGGCAATGTCTACGTAAGTCGAGGTGGTGATTTCACCCATCACACAGACCAGCCCGGTGGTAATGGCTGTTTCGCAGGCGACGCGGGCAGCGGGATCCTCTGCCAAAATAGAGTCTAAGATGGCATCGCTGATCTGATCACACATTTTATCAGGATGACCTTCGGTAACCGATTCACTGGTAAAAAACAGTTGTGGAGAGGCCATAAAGGTCGTACTCATAAGACTTGTTCTCCTTACTATAAAATTATTTCTTTTTTCTACACTTCCAGCAGCAAAGATAAAGAGCGTCAGGATATATAGACCGGGATGATTTGCTTTAAGTGCCTTCTTCCCAGCTATTCAGGTAGGCTTCTTGCTCAGGAGTGAGGATATCAATTTTAATCCCCATCGATTCGAGCTTAAAACGAGCAATTTCCTGGTCAATCTCCTCGGGAATGCTGTAAACTTTGTTTTCCATATTCTGGCCGTTTTGGAACATGTATCTCGCTCCCAGAGCTTGATTGGCAAAGCTCATATCCATTACCGCGGCCGGATGGCCTTCGGCTGCAGCCAGGTTGACCAGGCGACCTTCGCCCAGCAAACGAATGGCACGACCATCAGCCAGTCGATATTCATCCACGAAAGCTCGGGGGATTCGCTTTTCAACGGCCATTGCTTCCAGGGCAGGAATGTTAATTTCTACGTTAAAATGGCCGGAGTTGGCCACGCAACAACCGTCCTTCATCACCTCAAAATGCTGCTTGTCAACGACGTTCTTGTCGCCGGTGGCAGAGCAGATGAAATCGGCCTGCGGCGCAGCCTCTAGCATGGGCATGACCCGGAAACCATCCATGACGGCCTCCAAGGCTCTCAACGGATTTACTTCGGTGATAATGACGTTAGCACCCAAGCCCCGAGCGCGCATGGCAATGCCTCGACTGCACCAGCCGTAGCCGGCGACCACAAACACTTTACCGGCTATCAAAATATTTGTCGCCCGGATAATGCCATCCATGGTACTCTGGCCTGTACCATACCGGTTGTCGAAAAGGTGCTTGGTGTTGGCATCATTGACGGCCAAAACCGGAAATTTAAGCGCGCCATCGGCTGCCATGGCCCGCAAGCGAATTATACCGGTCGTGGTTTCTTCAGTGCCGCCAATAACTTCGGGGATTTGATGAGTGCGATCTTTGTGTAACAAACTGACCAGGTCGGCCCCATCATCCATGGTCAAGTTGGGGCGATGGTCAAGCGCAGCGTTAAGATGTTGATAATAGGTTTGATTATCCTCACCTTTAATGGCAAAAACTGGCATTTCGAACACAGAAACCAGAGCGGCCGCCACGTCATCCTGAGTACTAAGCGGATTACTGGCCGTCAAGACCACGTCAGCCCCACCGAGTTGGAGGGTACGAGCCAGGTTAGCTGTTTCGGTGGTGATGTGTAAACAGCAACTCATCTTAACCCCGGCCAGGGGACGTTCCTGGTGAAAACGATCCATTAAGGAACGGAGCACAGGCATCTCCTTCAGGGCCCATTCAATACGGGACCGGCCCTGCTCAGCCAGATTTATGTCTTTGACATCAAATTCTTTACTACTCAATTTTTTCTCCTTCACAGGTAATATATTTTCGAGATTTATCGTTTGAAACAGAATAAGTAATAACCTAAAGAGATTTGGACCTTGAGAGTCGTCTCCTCTCTCATCATCGTACCTTTGCTTTAGGCCTTGATAAGGCCGGGATAACTGACAAAATCCTCCAACGCCTCAGTATCACCAAACATTTGACGATAGCGAGCCGCAAACTGCTGACGGTTGTAACTGTGACGTTGGGTCCCATGTTGCTCCAAAACATACGTCGCGGCCACGGAGCCCAATCGTCCACAGACTGCCCAGGAATATCCCCGCATCAGACCCGTAATCAATCCGGCCCGAAATGCATCACCAACACCGGTCGGCTCGGCTATACGGGTAGGGAGAGCCGGAGGGATGTCAAATTCCTTGTAGCCAGAAGAGCCATCTGGACCTGAAGCAGTGGTACGAATGAGTGAGCCCTTCTCGCCCTGGGTGATAACCACGGTTTTCACCATTTTCTGAATATCGGTATCCCCCAGACCAGTTTGTTTTTTGATCATTTCGAATTCGTAATCGTTCACAATCAAGATTTTGGCCTCTTCGATACCCTTGACCAGGTCTGCCGGATCAAGCCTGGGAATTTGCTGGCTGGGATCATAAATATAAGGAATGTCCAAATCCTGACATTCCCGGACATATTTCACCATCGCCTGAGGGTCGTTGGGAGAGATAATGGCAATTTTTATCTTTTTATAATCCTGGTCGGTAAAACTAATTTTTCCAGCCTTGGCCATAGCACCGGTGTAGAAGCTGGCGATCTGGTTATTCACCCGATCAGTACTCACAAAAAAGGAAGCGGTGAATTCCGTCGCTAGTTCCAAAACGCCGCTGGTATCAACGCCTCGCTGTCGAAGCCCGGCGATGTACTCCGGCGCATCCTGGCCCACTGTAGCCATGAGCAACACCGGCTGATCCAGTAAGGCCAGGTTATAAGCAATATTACCGGCCGTCCCGCCTCGCTCACGACGCATAGAGTCGACCAGGAAACTGACAGATAGAATCTCGATCTGATCCGGCAAAATATGCTCGGCAAATTTGCCGGGAAAAGACATAATATAATCAAAGGCCATTGAGCCAGTGACGGCAATGGTCAAAGTGGTGTCTCCTCTCTTACCCTACGGGTCTTTGTATCTTGGCTTGTTCTTCTTCAACCGCCCGGCGCAAGTTGATCGCATACGGGGGATAAACCACACTATGCTCGGTGACAATGCCTGTGACATATTTGTGGGGCGTGACATCAAAAGCCGGGTTACCGACTCGGGCTCCCTCCGGGGCCACAGGTCGGCCAAAAAGGGTCAGGTCGGTCACTTCTGAAGCGTCTCGTTCTTCAATGGGAATATCATCGCCAGTCGGTAGGTCCAGATCAACAGTAGAGGTTGGGACCACCGGAAAGAAGGGAATACCATTTTCTTTGGCCACGACAGCCAACTTATAGGTACCAATCTTGTTAGCGACATCGCCGTTAGCCGCGGTACGGTCTGAACCAACGAAGCAAATATCAACCTGGCCGGTCCGCATGTAATGTCCGGCCGCGTTATCGGCAATGAGGGTATAGGGAATGTTGTACTGTTCACACTCCCAGGCCGAGAGGCGTGCCCCTTGCAGGCGGGGGCGGGTTTCATCTAAAAACACGTGGATATTTTTGCCCTGTTCATTGGCCATACGGATGACTCCCAGAGCTGTACCCCAATCGACCGTGGCCAGTGAACCGGTGTTGCAGTGATGCAAAATCGTATCACCCTCTTTAACCAGCGCGGCCCCGTTTCTGGCCATCCGCATGTTAATCTCGACATCTTCGTCGGCCAGGCGTTGGGCCTCCGCCAAAATTCCCTGACGAATGTCGTCCACATGCTCGATTTTTTCATTAGTGACCACGCGCAACATACGCTGAATAGCCCAAAAAAGGTTAACGGCGGTAGGGCGAGTAGCCCGTAACACCTCCGCCGCCACCTCCAGGTCGCGTAAGAGCGACTGGCGGTCAGTGGCCTGGCTTTGTTGGGCGGCCAGAGCTATGCCAAAGGCGGCGGCCGCGCCAATGGCTGGCGCGCCTCTAATATACATCTCCCGGATGGAGGTGGCCACCTGGTTATAGTCGGTAAATTCGGCCATCTCAAAAATGCTGGGTAACTTGCGTTGGTCAATCATTTTGACCAGATTGCGGTCATAATCCCACTCAACAGTTCTCATGGTTGGCTATCCTTTCTAATCCGGTTGGGCAAAAAAAATCTCCGCAATGTAGGCGGAGGTTAATACCCCAATCTACCCGAGCACAAAGTAATCGATCAACGGCCGACAGTAGTTAGTATCCATTGAGCAGACAAGCCTGCTTAATGCTTATTTATTATTCCTTATTATAATAGAAATTGCAACTACGCATAAAAAGTGATGTTATCACAGGCAGAGAGGTTTGTCAAACAAGCATAGTAAAAAGCGGCATAATTTTTTCAAAAAGTGAGGTACTTACGTTTTGAGAGAAACAAGAAAAACAAAAGAGAGATAACTGCAGCGAATAAGATCACCACTTTTTAAGGGAACGAGTGTGCCGGGATTTATCTTTTTTTTGTCTACGTAAGTGCCGTTCATACTACCCAGATCATCGATCAGCCATTCTGTTCCCTGCCGGATCAAGCGGGCGTGCCGGCGAGAAACACCCGCCTCCAGGGCACCGTAAGGCCCCAGGTCAATATCAACCTGGCCCTGACTGTGTGCCCGGCCGATAATGAGCCCCGCTTCGCCCGGACCCGGCAAATCAATCGTCACATTCTGGTCTGGCAGTAGAATTTGGGCTTCTTGCTCAAGAGTTGTCTCCCCCTGGACCCCGGCGTGATCTGGCCTTGGCCGGATATCCCCAGGAGAAGGGGGGGGGAATTCAACGGGAAGCCCCGCCAGCGGTACGGTTGATCCGCTCAGGATTCTTTGTAAAGCATTGGCCATCGCTTGCAGGTTAGGATAGCGATCATCGGGCGATTTTTGCAGGGCTGTCAGAATAACCTCTTCCAGTTCGGGTGGACAATCGGGGTTGAATTTAGAGGGAGGCGGAACTGGTTCTGACATATGAGCCCATATCACACGATTTATAGCTTTATACTCAAAAGGTAAACGCCCGGTAATCATCTGAAACATCACCACGCCGAGTGAATACATATCAGCGCGGGGATCGACGGTTTCGGCGCTGGCCTGTTCCGGGGGGATATAGGCGGGTGTGCCGAGGGCCACATCACTGCCAGTTATCTCTTCATCTGGGTTCGGCACCTTGACCAGGCCAAAGTCGGCCAGCAGGGGCCAATCCGGTTGGGGCATCAAGATGTTGGAGGGCTTCACATCGCGGTGGATGAGACCGTGTTGGTGGGCATGGTGCAGCGCCCTGGCGATAGGTATGGCCAGGGTAACGACCTGGCCGCAATCGAGTGGCTGGCCTGTCAGGTAGTTCTCCAGGGTACCCCCTGCAATAAATTGCATGGCAATATAAGGCCAACCCTGATCCAGGCCATATTCATACACGGTCAAAATGTTAGGGTGGTGCAACTGAGCCACCGCCTTTACTTCTCGCTCAAAGCGGGCCAACATTTTTCGATCATCACTGTCCAGCACTTTGACGGCCACCGAACGGGCCAAACTTGGTTGATAAGCTTTATAAACAGTGGCCAGGCTACCTTCTCCCACTATTTCTACTAACTCATACTGGCCCAGCGTTTTGCCAACCAGGTCTGGTATCATATCCTCCCTCCTAACGCGGAGACCTTCCCGGAAGCTGGGTTTTAGCCAGAAATCGCCTGATAATTAGAGTAAGTTAATTCAAGAACAGCTTCCGAGAAGGTTTACAAATGGGTTGGAGATGTACCCAAATAGTAAAATCTTAACCGAAGTATAACATGCCAGCAAGATAAATTCAACGTCCTAAGTTCCTTGCTCCCACCCCAAATTTAAGTTACAATGTTTGAAGCATACCCTCCCGCAGGTTTAAATGGATAGTTGCCAGATATTTTGTCTTGAAAAGGTCATCAATAGTAACCTGCGGGAGGGTGGTTTGGTAGTTACCATCATTTGCGCATTTCTTCACTCCCTCACTTACTTTCACCAGGGGGCTCAATGAATTTCACAACCCACAACTCAAAATTCAAAACTCAAAACTTAACCCTGCCCTTAGTCAAGCTCATCTTCATCGGGCTGGCCAGCCAAATTATTTACCTGGTTTACATTGTTGCTTTTCCGCTCATCTCTAACACCCAGGCAGGTGGTCCGGCGGCCGACCTGGAAATTTTGATGCGCGACTATCGCTGGTTCGCCCCCATTTATGCCATCGGGATTCTACTGCTTTACTACCTCTTCTGGCAAGCGGTCCAAATCGTGTCAAGTATCAAGTGTCAAGTGTCAAGTTCTACAGACCACGTTTCACGTTTCACGTTTTCACCCACTGCTACTTTCAAAATCCTCGTCCTTGCCTTCGGTCTCCTCTTTGGCTTCACCCTGGTCTGGCTCTATCCGATTACGGCGAACGATTTGTTTCGTTACGTGTTGCGTGGGCGCATCTGGGCCGTTTACGGCGAAAGCCCCATGCTGGCCCCGCCTAACGCTTTCTCTGAGGATCCTTACATTGCCTTTGCCGGCGAGTTTGGGGATTGGGTATCCGGTTATGGTCCCCTGTGGGAGATTGTGGTGCAGGCTCCCCTCCGCCTCGGCGCAACAGACATGGTCCCTGGCGCCATCAGCCTGAAGCTGGTCGTGTTGTTTTGTTATCTTATTTGCGCTATCCTCATTGGCTGGTTTGCCATACCCGAAAAAGGTTCTTCGCTGGCTGCACTAACCTTTTTCGCCTGGAACCCGCTCATCCTGATACAAGGCCCCGGCAACGGCCACAACGATATGGTCTTTATGGTGCTGATGGTCCTGGGCATCATTCTCTGGCAACGCAAACTGTGGTGGGCAGTCACGCTGGCCCTCACCCTGGCCGCTCTGGCCAAAGCTTCGGCTCTGCTGGTGCTCCCACTTTTTGGCATTATTCTTTTGCGTAACGAATCCACCTGGCCACAGCGTATTCTTAAGGGGCTGGGGGCCGCTCTCATCGGCCTGGTCACAGTTTATCTGGTATACTCTGTGCTCGGCCCGGTGACCGAAACGCTCCAGGGAGTAACGGCCATGCTGACCACCCGGCGGGGATTTGCCATTGCCTCTGGACTGCGCATGGTGTTGCGTGAGGTTATTCCTCGAGGCGCTGAAGCGTCGCTTGAGCCGGCTGCTATCTGGGGTGTAACCACGCTACGCCAGTCTATCCCCTGCGACCTGGCGGACGATTCTGCCAACTGGTTGGCCAGAATAGCGGCTCGAGTTATTCCCTGCAACGTCCCCGAAACGATGCCCCGGACCACGGCTCGTTACATTTTCCTTCTTTTTTATGCCTGGCTCCTGGTGCAACTGTGGCGCAACAAACTCAATCTGGTTACGGCCGGGTTTTTGGCCTACTTCAGTCAACTGATGCTGGGCCGTACTTTTCGGATATGGTACCCCATGTGGCTCATTCCCCTGGCCGCGTTTCATCTGACCCCGGCCATCTTCTGGCGGACCATCCTTTTTGGTCTCACGGCCGAGCTGTCCATCATTAACTATTTTGTGGTCTGGCGTTGGTGGTTACGAGACTTGCCCTGGGCTAAACTGGGCCTGTTAGCCCGATCCTACTACTGGCCGGTGATGCATATTCTGACGGTACCCTGGCTGTTTGGTATTCCCCTATTTGGACCAATTATAATGAAGTGGCGGAGATGGGGAGAAGAGTAGGCTACTATTTGCCCCTAACGCGTCTCATGGCATAATACTGTTCTATGTCGCGATACACAGTTTTGCTGACCCTGCTTATATCAATCATCGTTCTCTCAGCCTGCGAGATCGATGCCAGACGTCCCTGGCCCTTCATTGCCCAACAAATAGACACCCCTACTCCCGTGCCAACAATGACCCCCACCCCAACAGCCACCTCCACCCCGACTAACACCCCTACCCCCACCCCGACCCAAACCCCCACGCCCACTG
>DAOUMU010000277.1:0-19933 GCA_034409055.1 Anaerolineae bacterium | reverse complement strand
GCGTATTGCGGCTTAGGTAGCTCTTTCAATCAGTTTTTCTGGCTTATCTGCCTTCGATTTTTGCGAAAGCGACCTATTTGTCTTTATGTTAAGCTCAATAACCGCATCAAAACTGCGAAAGTATAGTTACTATCTGGTTTATTGGTGAGGTCGGAATTATTGAGCCAGAAGGCCAACTTTTCTGGGCAGTAAGGAAAGGAGTAGGAAGTAGAATCACTTTTTCTTTTTGACAGCTCTTGTAACTCCACCTATACTTAAAAACTATTCCGATTTTCTAGCAGCGTGCCGGAAAAGTAGGGGCGGCATCCCTATGCCGTCCCCGCAGA
The DNA here is from genome assembly GCA_034409055.1 of Anaerolineae bacterium. Classification (GTDB taxonomy): domain Bacteria; phylum Chloroflexota; class Anaerolineae; order 4572-78; family J111; genus DAOUMU01. Next base: position 19,607 of record DAOUMU010000277.1, on the reverse strand, counting down.
GGCATGGGGATGCCTCTGCTACTGTTCTGACAGCTTGCCAGGTGATTTTTTGTGAGGTCAAGCATGCGGACTTTAGCCCGCTATTGGTTTATCATCCCCCTGTTGTTGCTGGTCATTGGCTTACAACTGGGGGCTAGCTTTATCACTAATCATGATACCGTCACTGCCTCAGCCCGTCGCTCGAGTATCACCTCTTTGCCGGCCCGTATCTCTACTTCGTTACCTACCCTGACCCGGACCTTGACTCCCCGTTCAATCGTTACGCCCAGTCCTACCTTTACCGCCAGCTCGACCCGTACGGCCACGCCGACCGATCTGCCGACCGACACCCCGGTGCCAACCGACACGCCCTTACCCTCGGCTACCCCAAGGCCCACGTCAACCTTTACCCCTGAACCCACGCCGATTGGGGAGGGCTTCGGTATGTCCGTGCCCATCCTGATGTACCACTATCTGTCCGTTCCCCCGGACGATGCGGATGCCATTCGCCAGGACCTATCGGTGACGCCGGCTCAATTTGAGGCCCACCTGGCCTATTTACGCCAGTCTGGCTATGAAACCATCTCTATGCAAGAGCTCAGCTACGCCCTGAGCCAACAAATGCCCTTGCCGCCCAAACCGATCATCATCACCTTTGACGATGGCTATCGTGATAATTACGACAACGCTTTTCCGCTGCTGCGCAAGTATGGCTATACCGCCACCTTTTTCGTCTTTACCCAACCCATCGACGCCAACAACGCCAATTATCTGACCTGGGAGATGATCATCGAAATGCACAGGGCCGGTATGGAATTCGGCTCGCACAGTTATCGCCACTCAGATTTGCAGGACAAGGATGTTGATTTCCTGGTGTATGAAATTCTTGGCTCCAAGGAAGCCATTGAAGAACGGATCAAGGAACCGGTCCGTTTCTTTTCCTATCCTGCCGGTCGCTATGATGAGCTAACTATCCAGGTGCTGGAGTCGGCCCACTTCTGGAGCGCGGCGACCACCGAATGGGGGATGGAGCAGTCCTTCGAAAATCGTTTTGAAATGTCCCGCATCCGGGTGCGTGGTAATGATACCGTGGCAGAGTTGGATGAGAAATTGAATGCGTTTTAAGGTTAAAACGTTCAAGGTTCAACGTTTATGAACTTTGACACCTTTTCCATTGCCGCCATGGCCGCTGAACTGCGCCCGGTTCTGTTGGGGGGACGGGTGCAGCGGGTGACCCAAATTAACTCCCTCACCTATGGCTTTGAGATTTACGTGCGGCCCACGCGCCACTACCTCATCCTCTCCGCCGAACCACAGGCACCTCGCCTGCACCTGACCGAGCAGCGAGTGCGGCGGGGCGTGGGCAACGACACGCCCTTGATGCTGGTTCTGCGGAAATACATACGCGGAGCCAGGCTCAAAGCGATTGAGCAACCGGCTTACGAGCGTCTGCTTCACCTTCAGTTCACCGGTCCGGCCGGGCCAACGCCCCTGGTGGCCGAGATGTTGGGCACCCGCAGTAATCTCCTGTTACTGGAAGCAGACCAGACGATTCTGGGCGTGGCTCGCCTCTCCAGGCCAGCGCCCGAACAGACCAGGCAGCGTATGCTCATTCCCGGCCATTTTTACCAGCCCCCACCCCCGCAGAACAAACTGCTGCCCGGTGAGCTGACTGAATTGACCCTGCGGCAGGAATTAAAGGAGGCCTCGCCGGAGCTACCCCTGGCCCGTTTGTTGCCCGGCATCGTCAGGGCGGTCAGTCCCCTCCTGGCCCGGGAGATTGCTTACCGCGCCACCGGCAATGTCGATACAACGGTTGGTCAACTGTCGGCTCTCAGGCCGGTATTGGATGCCTTTTATGAACTCTTCGGTCACCTGGAGCACGATCAATGGCAACCCACCCTGGCTTTTGACGAGGAGGGGGAGCCGCTGGCCTTCGCCCCCTATCCTCTTCACCACCTGGCCAATACCCAACCGACCGCCACCTTCTCCACCGCGGTCGAAACCTATTTTGCCGAGGTGGCCTCCGGCTATGCCGCCGCCAAAGCGCCCCTGAACGGGGCCCTCAAAGAAGCCCGCCAGCGGCTGGCCCGTCGCCGGGAACGGCTGGCCGAGGACGCGGCTGCCCAGGCTAACCCGACGGCTCTCAAGGAAAAAGGGGAAGCCATCCTGGCCTACGCTCATCAAATTCAACCCGGTCAAACAGAACTGACCGTGGACTGGATGCCCGGTGAAACACCGCTCAGTATTAAACTTGATCCCTCCCTGTCCGCCAGCGAGAACGCCCAACAATATTTCAACCGCTACCGTAAAGCCCTGCGGGCGGCCGAGGAGATTCCGATCCAGTTTGAAAAAATTTCGTTGGAAGAAAGTTACCTGGATCAACTGGAACAGGACTTAGACATGGCCGAAGATCGCCCGGAGATCGATACTGTGGCCGAGGCTCTGGCAGAAATAGGCTACTACCGCTCCAAACGGGAGCGTAAAAGGCGGCAAAAACGGGCCTCCGCCCGTTATCTGCGTCTAACGGCTCCCGACGGGGCCACGGTCTGGCTGGGCAAAAATGCTCTGCAGAACGCCCACCTGACCTTCAACCGGGCCTCCCCCGACGACTTGTGGCTGCACGCTCGTGACGTACCTGGCGCCCACGTCATCATCCCCACGGCCCAGGGCCTGCCCTCCGAAGCGGACGTTTTTTGGGCCGCCAGTGTGGCCGCCTATTACTCGCGGGCACGCCACGACACTAGCGTGGAAGTGGACGTGACCCTCAAGAAATACGTCCGGGCCATTAAAGGGGCCGCCCCTGGCCTGGTCACTTATCGCAACGAATCTACCCTGCGGGTTGCTCCCCAGGCCCCCGATGTAGAGTGATATAGCACCTTGGCTATGAAATTTTTGCCTGTTGAGCAAGAAATTCTCTGACCTGGTACAACCGAAATAAAACTCACCGATCTCTTTTTGACAAACTAACTTAATCATGTTATATTATTACTTACTGAAAGTAAGTACTTTACCCGTCAGATAATTATTTCTGTCACGTCTCCTTCTTCACCTCCTCTTAATTGAAATTAGTCCTGGTAATTCTTCACTGCCTGGGAATTACTAGACCGCTTTGCCACACCCCACTCAGTTGTTCGTTCTGGTATTTTAATCCAGGAGATATGAATCTTGGGCAACGATGCCTTGAAGCACACTACTGGTGATGCAACTTTATTGCGCAAAGTGAATGAGTCTGCCGTCTTGGAGTTGATTCGAGACAAAGGGCCGATCTCACGCTCTGAACTGGCTCGGTTATTGCGCCTGAGCCCTCCCACCATTACCCGTATTGTCAAGCCCTTAATCGAAGCCGGCCTGGTCATAGAGGGCGCCCAGGGTGATTCCAAAAAAGGGCGACGGCCTATCCTGTTGGAATTAAACCATCGGGCCAGCCTGATCATTGGCGTCTACATCCAGCAAAATATGGTCGGCGCGCTGGCCGATCTAAACGGCGAAATCCTGGAACGCCGCATCCTGCCCTCTATCCCTGGCGAAGAGGGGGTCCAACAGTTGATCGCCCTCATCCAGGAGTTCCACCAACTCTCCGAACGATTTGGCGCACCGGTTCGAGGGGTGGGTGTGGGCGCGCCGGCGGTAACCTTGTTCAAAGAGGGGATTGTCACCTGGGCGCCTGTCTTTGGCTGGCGCGATTTGCCCCTGAAACGCCGCCTGGAAGAGGCCCTTGGCCTACCGGTGTTTGTGGAAAATGAAGTTAACTTGATTGCCCTGGGAGAAAGCTGGCGTGGGGCCGGCCAGGGGATGCGCAATTTGATCTGCATCTCTCTGGGGGCAGGTATCGGGGCCGGAATTATCTTCAATGGTCAGCTCTACCGGGGTTCCCATGATGCCGCCGGGGAAATCGGCTATATCATTCCCAACGAACGTTATTTAGGCCAAAAATATGACAATTACGGCTGCCTGGAGAGCCTGGCAGGTAGTACGGGTATTGTATCTCAGGCCCAGCAAAGGTTGGCTGCCGGTGAATCTTCTGTACTGTCAGAAGTATGGGCCAAAGATCCGGCCCAGTTGACGGTGCAAAAGGTTCTGGCCGCAGGCCGCAAGGGTGACCCTCTGGCCAAGGCCGTGATTCAGGAAACGGTCGATTATCTGAGCATTGCCGTGGTCAATCTGGCCTGTATTCTTGATCCTGAACGAATCATTATCAGCGGTGATCTGGCTGAATTTGGCGATTTGTTCATCGAGCCCATCCGCGCCCGCCTGGAAGGAGTTATCCCGGTCGTGCCAGACATTGTCCTGTCAGATTTGGGCTTGGATGCACCCGTACTGGGAGCGGTGGCTACGGCCCTGCGCCAGACCAGCGATTGGTTATTTGTTCACCGTTCAAGATAACAGGTAGTCTACTGGGTCAGTGATAAAGTGCTATAGAGGTCAATCATTTTTGGGAGGTAGCATGCGCATTACGTTGCCTCACAACCTGCTCACCCGGCAGCACCTCCCATATCCTGGATTTTATCGAGATGAAAGGAGGTAATCAATGGAACAAATACGCCTGGGTATGATCGGGGCGGGATTTATGGGCACCGTCCACGCTCGGATCGGAGCCGAACTGCCCGGAGTTGATATCGTCGGCGTAGCTGACATCGACGAAGCACGCGCCCAATCTGTCGTCACAAGTTACGGTGGTCAACCTTATGCAAACTACCGCGAGATGCTGGCAAAAGAGCGCCTTGACGCGGTGATTATTACCACCCCCGAAACTGGTCACCGTGATCCTGTGGTGGATGCGGCGGAGGCTGGATACCATGTCTTTGTGGAAAAACCTTTGGCTGCTACTCTGGAGGAGGCCGATACCATGATTCAGGCCTGCCAGAAAGCTGGGGTATGGCTAATGACAGGTTACATTTTGCGGTTCGAAGCTTGCTACGCCAAGATCCACGAGGCTATTACAAAAGGAGAGATTGGCACTTGTCTCTCGATCTATGCCCGGCGCAATGCTACCATCCAAGAAGGACGGCGTCTTGGTGGCCGTACTTCGGTCATCAACTACTTGTCCGTCCACGATGTGGATCAGTTTCTGTGGTATCGCCCAGACCACGAAGTACGGAAAGTTTTTGCCAAAGCTGTTAAGGGACGTCTTATGGAGGAGTTAGGCGTGCCTGATTTCAGTTGGCTCATGTTAGAGTTCGACGATGGCGTTCTGGGTGTGGTGGAGTGTGGATGGGCTCTTACCGAAGGCTGGAGTGGTTTTAGCGACGTTAAGATGAACGTTATTGGTACGCATGGTGTCCTGAGTCTCGACTACAACCCTATGAACCTGGCTCAGGTGACCTCAAATGAAGGCTGGACCTTTCCTGAAACACGCCACTGGCCTCTCGTTAACGATCGTTTGGCTGGCGCAGCCTTGCTGGAGATTAGTCACTTTATCGACTGCATACGTTATAACCGCGAACCAATTGTGGATGGTTGGGCAGGTCGTCGTTCATTAGAGGTGGCTTTGGCTGCTGAGTGTTCCATCGCTGAGGGACGCGAGGTAAGTTTACCCTTATAGTAGCAGGGAAGACCAATATATTTTATATATACGACCAGGTTCTTTCTGAGCCAGCCCATTGTTATTCGACGAAAGGAGTTTTGCCTATGCCTGATAGTTGAGAGAATAGATATTTTTTAAAAGTGGAAAGCACAGTTCAAATTTGTGAGTTTGAAAATTGGTTATTTAAATATCCTAATCTGAAAGATGAAGGAGGAAGAAAATGAGTACGAAGAAGTATTCACCACTCGCTCGTCGTATTAATCGCCGTAATTTTCTTAAAGGCATGGCTGGTGCCGGTTTGACTCTGGGCTTGGGTGGCCTGGTAGGCTGTGGCCCCGGCGCTGAACCAACGGACACATCTGCTCCCCCCGCCACGGCTGCCCCTGTTACAATCAACTTGGATTTCGTCGTTTGGAGCTACAGCGTCGAAACAGTCTTGGATAATATTAGACTGTTCGAGGAACAGTACCCCAATATCAAGGTGGAATTAACCGACTACTCGTGGACGGCCTACCATGAAACTATGGTCAACCGCTTCAGCTCCAAAACCCCCACCGACGTCGCCTACAGCGGTGGTGATTGGTTGCTAGAGTGGGCTAAGGCTGGTTGGTTGGTGCCGTTGGAAGATTACTTCCCTGAAGTGACAGCATATAAGCCGAAGATTGTCGGTTATGCCTTGAAGGACATGACCTACGAAGGCAAACTCTATGGCTTGCCCTACTACGCAGATATCACGAGCTTCCTGTACAACGAGAAGCTGCTCAAGGACAAGGGTATTGATAAAGCACCGGAGACCTGGGAGGAGCTGGCTGACCAGTTGAAGTTCTTGCAGGACAAAGGCATGGAAAAGCCTATGGCCCTGGAGTTTGCTCAGGCTATGCCCACTACGCTGGAGAATTTCACGGCAATGGTCTTCGGGCGGGGAGGAGAGCTTTTCGATGAAGATTTCAATGTTCTCTTCACCGACGAGAAGAGCGAAGCCTGGCAGCAATTGCAATGGTTGACCGACCAATACCAGGCCGGGACTATTACCCTTCTGCCCCACGAGACCGATGTAGTCAAAGCTATGAACACCGAGTCGCACATCTTTACGGTCCTTTACAACTACAACCTGGCCGAACTGAACAACGAAGCCACCTCACCCCTGGCTGGTCAGTACAAGCTCGCGCTTATGCCCGGCAAAACCCACGAAACCTACGGCTTCGCCAAATTCTACACGATGACCCAAATGGCCGTGGACCGGGGCGAGGAGGTGATGGATGCCTGCTGGAAGTTCATCGAGTGGTTCGGTGGCGAGAACGAAGGCCAGTACAAATCTGCCAAGCGCTGGGCCGTAGAGAAAGGGTTGGGCTTCGGCCAGTTGCCGCTCTACGATGATCCTGACGTGCAAAAATCCTTTGCTCAGTGGATCGACCCCGCTATGCTTAAGGAACAGGCAACGAAGGCCCGGGGACGTAACCAAACAGTGTGGTACGGCATCTGGGCCGAGTTTATGCGCATTCAGTTGGTACGCGCCGTCGCTGGTGAAGTTTCAGTAGCCGAGGCGATGCAAGCTGCGGCGGATAAAGCTGAGGAACTCAAGGCGCAACTCTAATTCTCCTAATTGCTGTACGTGGTGTGTGGTAAGTAAGATTGACCCGCACACCACGTACCCGCCATTGAAGATTAACCGGGTATTCGCCCCTTCGGAGACTAAGTTATGAAGATTAGAGACCTTAAAGAAGAGCGAGAGCTGGAGAATAACTCCAGCCTCACCAGACAGACGTCAGGGCCTCATCTCCGTGCCGGTTTGAGAAGTAGTACTACCCGGTCGGCCTTGATAATGATTACGCCCACCATTTTACTGGTTAGTCTTTTCACTTTCTATCCATACATTTACGCCCTGTGGAGCAGTTTTCAAACCCTTTCTCCTATTATGCCAACAAAATTTGTTGGTCTCTTGAATTATCGCCAGGTAATTATCACCAGTTACTTTGTTAGCACAGTAAAGAACACGCTTGGCTTTGCCGTGATTGCAGTGCCCACTATTGTTGTGTTGGGTATTGTCGTTGCCTCGCTGCTTAATCGAAAGTTCTTGGGCGACATCGTTCTGCGCGCTGTCCTCCTTCTTCCCTGGGCCATTCCAACAGCCATTAGTGGCGTTATCTGGAAAGGGGTCTTTGCCGACAGTTGGGGCGCACTAAACGCCACGCTTTACAGCCTGGGAATTATTTCAGGCTACATTGAGTGGTTGACTACCCCCACCCTGGCGATGATCACAGTAATTATTGCCCATGTCTGGACACAGTTTCCAATGGCCTCTGTGCTGACGCTAGCAGCAATGCAAGCCATCCCTGAAGAACTGTACGAAGCGGCAGCTATTGATGGGGCGAGTGTTTGGCAACGTTTTAGACACATCACCATACCCAACATTCGGGCGATGTTGGTCATTGTTGCTCTGTATGAGATTTTGGTGGCCTTAACCGCCTTCGACATTACTTACGGTCTCACGGGAGGTGGTCCAGGGACCTCTACCACGCTTATCAGTTATTTCACCTGGGCCGAGACATTCAAGATGCTGAGTTTCGGCCGGGGGGCCGCCCTGGCGGTAATTATTGCGCTGGTTTCACTCATTCTCATCTTTGGCCTCTTGCGTGCAATGCCAAAAGATGCCCTTGTGGAAGGATAATCAATGGCTAATCGAGGCGTTAAAATTGCAACTTATGTTGGTGCAGTATTGCTGGCTCTTTTCATTACACTTCCAATTGTGTGGCTTTTCATTTCCAGCATTATCCCCGAGGAGTCTGTCCTGAGATTCCCGCCTGACTGGTTTGGGTTGGGCTTCACCAGTGATAACTATATATATATATTTACCGGTAAAATTCCCGAGTCGCACCTGACGTCGGGACAATTGCGTTCAATGATCTCCCAAGAGATACGTATGGTGCCACGGACTATTCTTAATAGCCTGCTGATAGCAACAGGGGTAATGATTATCAATCTCATCGCCGGAAGTTTGGCTGCCTATGCCTTTGCCCGCCTGCATTTTACCGGACGCCGGGTTACCTTCTTTTTTATCACCCTCAGCCGTCTCATTCCCCCTGTAGCCCTGGCTGTGCCGTACTATGTAATTGTTCAAAAGCTGGGTCTGCTCGATTCCTATGGGTCTTTGATTGCTATTTATTCTGTGTTGACCCTCCCTTTCACCGTGCTTATTCTCACTCTCTACTTCCGGGGCGTGCCCCGCGAAATTGAGGAAGCAGCCGAAATTGACGGCTGCGGTCCTTTTGATATTTTGTGGCGAGTGACCATCCCCTTAGCCTTGCCCAGTCTTATCGGTACCGGCCTCTTTGCCTTTATGTTGTCCTACAGCGAATTTCTATTTGCGTTACTGATTACCACATCTATCAAAACCCGCACAATACCTGTTATTCTCGGTTCGGTCTCCTGGAATCCGGACATCACCTGGAGCCTGTTGAGCGCCGGCTTTATTCTGGGCCTGATCCCCACGCTTCTTCTCGTTGTGCCGGTTTGGCGTTACATGGTCAAAGGTCTCGCCACTGGCGCATCACGTTAAAAATGATTGAACTGCAGGCCGGTTTTGGCTATTATGCAGGATACTTGCACAAGTACTATAGATCTATTTTATACAAGGAGATAAGTCGATGACGACAGAGAAACTTAACCTGCAAGTTGTGCGCTATGGTTTCCCCAATCCCGAACATTCTTGCTACCATCTGAGGCTTCACCTGGAGCCCGAAACATCAGGCGACCTGACGGTGGCTCAGATACGGGCTGACGGAAATCGCGTGCGAGATTTCTGGGTGTACAACGCTGGATGTTTTGACAGGAAACAATCTTTTTGTTCCGGTCATCAAGGAGAACTCGTTCTGCGCCTGGATTGGACCAACGGTTCGTCGCACCGTATTGAGGTTGATTTAGAGAATAACCAGGGGGAAAGATCCACCCTGGTCAGCGAGAGTACAGCACCGAACTGGGGAGGCTATTGGGATACCAACTGGCAATACTACGGTGTAACTGTATTGCAAGAGAGTGAGGGTCTGTCTCGCACAGAGGAGCCGGTACATCTCCTCCTGGGTGTCTATGCCAACCGAATGACAGCCCCTCAACGCGAAGTTAGGGTGGTAGGTATAGACCCTGTTAGCGGTAAACCTGAGGAGGTACCCTGCCAGGTCTACGGCGTTTCCACCTGGGACAAACGGGAAGACGAGCATTGCCAACCCACCACTACCTTCGAGGTAGCTTTTCTGGCTGACGTACCGGCTCACACGGCCAAGGTCTATCTCATATTTTACGGCAGCCCCGATGCACCTGAGCCAACTTATGCTACCGACCTGGTAATCGGTGGCGAAGGGCTGGGGCTGACGGTAGATAACAATCATTACCAGGTAAAGTTACATCCGAAGAGCGGCGTTTTGGACGAGATACTCCTGAAGCAGGGAGTGAATGTGGTTTTTGACCATCACCTGGAAACCAACGGTGCTTTGCACTGGAATCCTGGTGTCTACGCCCCACCGCGTACCTGGATTCATGCTTCGGACTGGGACCCGCCTGCCAACCACACTACGCTTTCAGGCCCCATTTTTTTTATGGTGAAATTGTGGGGGCCAATGGTCGATTATCCCGAAGTAGAGTGTTCCATCACCTACACTTTCTACAAAAATAAGCCCTATATTATGATGACCTCGACCCTCGACCTCGTCAAGGATTTGGATGTGCAAGCTTTGCGCAATGGCGAGATTGTGCTCAACCACAACGTGGTGCGTGAATTTGCCTGGAAGAAGCCGGACGGTGATATAGGTACCGTTGTCATCAAAGAACGACCTCGCCACCCGACCCGAGGCCTGGATATCGATGCCAAAACGCCCTGGTGGGCATTCTTCAATCGCGACGTGCCATGTGCGTTGGCCGCCATCAACCTGGAGCTGTCAGCTATACGCCGCCACGAAGGCATGGCCCGTTGGGAGCCGTATTTTTATATGCACTGGGGACCCTGGGCCTACTGTGCTCGCCCGCTCATCTACACCTTTGCTACCCCTAATCCTCAGCGAGTTATACGTGTCCCTGAAAGCAGCACCTTCTATGAACGTATGGCATTTTATCCTTGCCGCCTGGGCACAACGGACAAAGACCGATTTACTCCCATTGAGCAGGTACAGCAACGGTTTGTCAGGCCACTAATCACCTCGGTGACATCTTTTGATATCGATCCTCGAACACCCGAGGAGTGGATTCCTCCGATCCTGGTCTCTGAATTCGAGGAGATGGAAGACGATTAATCTATATGGAACTTAAGAAAATAATCGGGGAATAGATGGCCGGGCATGGGGATGCCCGGCCTACCCCCATTAATTTTTTAACCTTCATTAAGTAAATGAAAAGGAGCCAGCAAGATGTCTGTCTCAAAGGAATTTACTTACTATGACCTTCGTCGGCGCAAACGGAGTGAAGATATTTCTCTACTGTTCCCTGACTGGCGACCTGGAGACGAGCAGATCGCTGTGCTTTCGCCTCACGACGATGATGCGGCTTTGGGGGCAGGGTACATCCTGCAGGCCGCTCAAGTAAATGGCGCAGAAGTCTACATATTCATTTTCTGCAACGGATGTGCCGGCTATAGCTTCCCAGAAGAGAAGGAGACCATAGTCGCCACGCGCCAGCAGGAGACGATAGCCTCGTGCGCAGTGCTTGACATTCCCGAAGACCATATCGTACGCTTCGATTACCCCGACTTCAGCCTGATGCCCAACCTGGGCTGGCGAATGCCCTGGAACGCGACAGGCACAATGGAGTATCACCTCCGTGCGCTACGTGACCGGCGCATAACCCGTATTCTAGTCCCTAATGGCTACCGTGAACACATTGACCACGAAGCTACCTACCGTGCTGGTGCCTACGATGGGCCACAGGTAGGCGACCCGGTCCTGGCCGACTGGGGACTGACACCGGCAATACGTTCGACAATTCAGTACGCCGTTTGGGGAGATTTTTCGCCAGAAGACGCTTTGGTAAATGCTGAACCGGTAACGCTCCGCGCCAACCGGGCTATTGTCACAACGCCTTCAGTCGAGGAACGAGTTAGAGAAGCTATCCGGGCTTTCCGTTCGCAGGGCCAGATTATCGAAGGACTCATCGCAGCCCGCCAGGGACGCCAGTTCGATGGACGTTATCTCGAACTATACCTGGATTTCGATGCGCGTCCGGCCTTGGACTATCGGCCCTATCATAACTTCATTGCTGATATCGGATGAGACAAATGAAGGATGAAGGATGAGGGATGAAGGATGAAATGGGAAGAACTAGCAGCCAAAACGACTAAAGTCGTCACTACATAATTGTAACTACCCACCATGTCATTCTGAACGAGCGCAGCGAGTGAAGAATCTCCTATTTCGCCTTGAATTTGTCCTCGTTCTCGGAGATTCCTCGTCGTTGCGCTCCTCGGAATGACATGAGGGTAGGCAGTTACACATAATTTAAATAAGGAGGTGAAAATATGAGACCCATCAGTAAAATTGCCCCGGGGTGGTGGGACTACACCACCCTGGATCGAGAGATTCTGGATGATGCTGCTCGATTGAGCGCAGATGATCTATTGGGCTTGAGCCGGCCGGGCTTCACCGTAAAATTCTACGATACGATTGAGGATTTTTACCTGGCTGAGGCACTGGAATACATTACGGCCTGGCGCCAGGCCACGGCGGAGCAACCGGCCGGCATCTGTGGACCGATTGGACCGACCGAACAACTGCCCCTGGCGGCCCGGCTGGTCAACGAGTTAGAAATTGACCTGCGCCACGCCCATTTTTGGGGTATGGATGAATGGGTCGTGGACGGCAAAGAAGTGGGGATCGACTTTCCGCTCAGCTTTGCTAAGGCAGACATGGCACTCTGCTTTAACCGTATTCGACCAGAGTTGCGGATGCCAGCAGAAAACATTCATTTTCCAAAGGCCGAGCCGACGGAGTATATCGAAAGCTGGAGTAGGGCTCGCTGCGTTGTGATGCAGGGAGGTCAGGGTGAGGTCAAACATTGGGCCTTTAACGATCCGCCCAGGCGTGAGGGAGAGTATGTAGACAATCCGCCCCCACCAGAGGTCTATCGCCAGCTTGGCACACGGGTCGTCGATCTGCACCCGATGACCATGATCCAAAACGCCCGCACCTCGGGCGGCGGCGTGGTGCAGAACGTGCCCGATCAAGCGGTGACGGTTGGTCCGATAGAAACCTGGCAGGCAGAAAAGGTGTCCATCTGGCATGCGGGTATGCACGACAACCCGTTTGGCATGCGCCTGACCACGCTGATGATCGCCAAAAAGATTCCCGACTCCGCAGTGCCGATGTCGTTGTTGGCCGATCATCCAAATGTTCAGTTCAACTTCTTACGCAGTGGGATTGGTACCTGCGAGGCGGAGATGCACTAAGTATGAGTCTGACATCTTATGAGCGTTACCTGGCCGTTTGTGAACTGCGGGAGCCGGACCGTGTCCCGGTCAGCCCGTTTATCATGACTTTCGCGGCCCGGCTGATGGGCGTGCCTTATATCGATTATTGTCGCTCCGGGGAGGTGATGGCCCAGGCCCAACTCCAGTGCATCCGGCGCTTCGGATACGACGCCGTAGCCCTGGGTTCAGATGCCGTCAGAGAAGCTGAGACCGTAGGAGCCCCGATTTTTTGGCAAGAAGACGAAGTACCGGGGACAACGGAGGAACCATTCATCAAGAGTCGTGATGACCTCAAACGGCTTCGGCTCCCCGACCCACTGGGCAACAATCGGATGCACGAACAAATCAAGGCCCTTAAGATTTTGCGCCAGGAATTGGGCGACGACGAGGTGATCTATGCCTGGGTCGAGGCACCGTTCCAAGAATCGGCCATGCTCCGTAATATCAATTACTTTATGGTTGATATTTACCAGGAGCCGGCTTTGGTACACGCGTTGATGCGCTTCAGCCTGGAGATGGAGTTGGCCTTTGGTTTGGCTCAAATTGAGGCCGGGGCGCGCTTCATCGGGGTGGGTGATGCCATTGCTTCCCTGGCTTCACCCAAACATTACGAAGAATTTAATTTCCCTTATGTAGCCGAGCTCATTGCCGGCTTAAAGAAGGCCGGGGCACGGGTGAAATATCACGCCTGTGGCAACACCAAAGCCCTACTGCCGTTGTTTGCCCAACTCGAGGCCGACATCATTAATCTGGATACGTTGGTTGATCTGGCGGAAGCCAAGCGGGTTCTGGGCGACAAGATGTGTATTAAAGGCAATCTGGACCCGACACGGGTATTGCTGCAAGGCACGCCGGAAACCGTCAGAGAAGCTGCCCGGCGCTGCCTCCGTGAAGGCGGCCTGGGCGGCGGCTTCATCCTGAGTCCGGGGTGCGAGGTCCCTCGGGATACGCCTCCAGAAAATCTGGAAGCATTGGTGGAGGCAGCGAAAACGTATGGACGCTATCCGTTAAACCTGGAGGCACTCGAATAGTAGGGGCAAAATCTGGCGCCTGTCCTACGCGGGACGACCGCAAGGGTAGGTTCCTACACACGGGGCGACTACAAGTACGCCCCTACATCAACCCATCAGAATTATGAACTTTAAGAAAATAATCGGGGAGTAGATGGCCGGGCATGGGGATGCCCGGCCTACCCCAATTAATTTTTTAACCCTCATAATTCTGATAGGGTTGGCTTAGGTCACTCCCGGTAACAAGCCGGTGTGATAATCAAATATTTATTCACATACCCAAACAAAAGTATATGCAAAAGGAGGCGAAAAAATGAAAAAGCTTTGGGTTCTATTGTTGGTCATTTCGACTGTGTTGGTTCTCATGGGCTGTGGTCAAGCTGCCGCGCCGTCAGGAGGGGGGGAGGAAGCAGCCGCCCCCGCAGAGGCTGAACAGATAACCATGCGGGCGCTCTTTATGAAGCAAGCAGGTTATCAACAAGAAGATATTGAGAACATTACCGCTGAGTTCGAGGAAGCAAATCCCAATATTGACATTGAACTGGACTTTGTGGCTTACGAAGCCCTGCACGACAAGATCGTTACGGCAGCCACATCCAAGGCCGGCACGTACGACGTGGTCTTGATGGACTGTATCTGGCCGGCCGAATTTGCCGCGGCTGAGTTCATCCTGGACGTGACCGACCGGATTCCCGATGACGTACGCAAGGACATCTGGCCCGGAGCCATGGAATCGGTTATGTACCAGGGAAAGGTATACGGTATGCCCTGGCTGAATGACGTGCTCTATCTCTACTACAATGAAGAGATGTTGAAAGAAGCCGGTTACGATGCTCCGCCCAAGACCTGGAATGAACTGCTTGAGATGTCGATGGCGGCTAAAGAAAAGGGACTGGTGGAATATCCGTTCATCGAGTATTTCCAGCAGGATGAAGGTTTAACCATTGCCTATGCTTACTACCTCTTTGCTTTTGGGGGCAAATTCTTCAACGAAGACAACACCCCGGCCTTTAACAGCCCGGAGGGCCTGGCCGCCTTGCAATTTATGGTGGATGGTATGAATAATGGCCTCTACAATCCGGCCTCGCTGGAGTCTACCTATGAAGAGGTTCGCCGGACCTTCTCCCAGGGGGCCTCGTTGTTCTCCATCAACTGGGCCTACCAGTTGAACCTGGCCAACGACCCTGAAGAGTCGCAGATTGCCGGGCATGCCAAAGTGACCCTGATGCCGGGCCAGAAAGATCCCAGCGCCACCATCAACGGCGGCATGGGACTGGCCGTTATGGCCGATTCCAAGCATCCTGAGGAGGCCTGGCAATACATTCAGCATCTCTCCGACAAGGATGTCCAGAAACGCTACTCCCAGAACGCGCTGCCCATCTGGATCTCACTGTTTGATGATCCTGAACTGATGGAGTTACAGCCGGAGGTGGCTAAAGAACAGAACTTTATCGAGGTTTCCAAGGGACAGTACGAGTTTCTGCGGAACCGGCCCATCGTTCCCTTCTATTCCGAAACCTCGGAGATTGTGGCCCGCGAAGTTCAGGCCGCGCTGACCGGGAAGAAGCCCGCAGAGCAAGCCCTGGCCGATGCGGAGTCTGCCGTCCTCGAAGCACGGGAGCGGTTCCAATAATCAGATAATATTACTTATCTCTAACCCAGGTGGGGGCCAGGAAGGCATCCTGGCCCCCAGGGTTTTGTCTTGATGCCAACATCTGGATATAATTTGGGTGCGTTTCAAATCACTTGCCCGGTCAAACCGCAGATATGGAGTCCAAAGCGCGCTTTGGATTTCATCATTCTCGCGGATGGGGCAAATGTGGTGGGGTAATACTATAATACTTAACCGAAGCAACTATATACCCTCATGGCAAATAAGGTAGTCGAACTTTCCCCCCCTGGTTCTGGCCAGCAGTCCCGGTGGCATTGGGGTTATGCGAAGAAAGAGCGATTATTGGCCTGGGCCTTAATTGTTCCGGCCTTTATCGTTGTCTTTGCTCTGATCTTTATGCCCATCGTGCGGGCCTTCTGGATGAGTCTGCACACCATCGATTTCAAGCGGCCGGCCCTGGGCCAACCGTTCGTCGGCCTGGAAAATTACATCGATGTCTTCCAGGATGGTTTCTTTTGGGCCTCGGTTGGTCGTACTGTTTATTTCATGGCGGTTTCCATTGCCATTGAATTGGTCATTGGGGTGGCGATCGCTCTCTTACTGAACCAGGAGTTCAAGGGACGAGGTGCTTTGCGGGCCATCATTTTGATCCCCTGGGCCCTGCCGATTACCATTGATGCCATCATGTGGAAATGGATCTTCAACCCAAACTACGGGGCCCTCAACAGTTTACTCTGGCAACTGGGCCTCATTGACTCTTATCGGGCCTGGCTCAGCGACCCGTTTGGCGCCCTGAATATGGTCATTGTGGCCGATATGTGGAAAGTCACGCCCCTGGTAGTCCTGCTGACCCTGGCCGCTTTGCAAACCATTCCGAAAAATCTCTACGAAGCGGCCGTCGTAGATGGGGCCGGTCACTGGTACAGCTTCTGGCACATCACCCTCCCCCTGCTGAGACCTGCCCTGGCTATTATCCTGGTCATCCGCACTATGGATGCCTTCAAAGTGTTCGATATCATCTACATCATGACCTCGGGCGGACCCTCTGACGGAACCAAGGTCATTGCTTATTACACCTACCTGGAAGCCTTCTCCTATCTGCGCTTCGGGCGTGGTGCCGCGCTGGCCTATCTGATGACCTTCTTTATCGCCATTATGGCTTATATCTACATCCGGTTGGTAAGCCGGGAAACTGAATACTAATGAGGGTATAACCTGATATGAACAAATCTATTCTGGAGAAGATAATCATCTATCTGGCGGCGGTGATTGTGGCTGTGGTTGTACTGGCCCCACCGGCCTGGCTGTTTGTCTCCAGTATCTCATCACAGAGCGAACTGTTGAATGTCCCGGTCCATTGGGTTCCGCAAGAGCCGACCTTTGAACGGTATGGCCAGGTCATCTATGCCATCGGCACCGATTCGGCGGCCGTATTCCGGCGCTCGATGATCAACAGTATGATCGTGGCCGGGTCGGTGACGATCATCTGCGTGGTCGTCGGCAGCGTAGCCGCTTACTCCTTTGGCCGGATGCGGTTTGCCGGTCAAGGGAACCTGATCTATATCCTGCTCATCTCCTACATGCTCCCCCCGATTATGTTGGTCGTTCCCCTGTATACGATTATGGGTGACCTGGGGCTAACCGATACCTTGCAGGGCTTGATTATCGTCTACTCCGCCCTGATTATGCCTTTTGCCGTGTGGATTATGCGGGGCTATTTTCAGACCATTCCCGGCGAGTTGGAAGAGGCCGCCATGACCGATGGCTGTACCCGGCTGGGGGCCTTTGTCCGCATCATCCTGCCCCTGTCAGTACCCGGCCTGGTGGCCACCTCTTTGTTTTGCTTCCTCCTGGCCTGGGAGGAGTTTCTGATCGCCCTGATTTTCACTTCCAGTCCGCAAGCCAAGACAATTCCAGTAGCCATTGCCGAGTTCACCGGGCGACACGCCATTGATTTTGGCATGATGGCCACCGGGGGGGTCATTGCCGCCATCCCGCCGATGCTGATTGCCCTCGTTTTCCAACGTTATCTGATCAGCGGTTTGTCCTCGGGCGCGGTTAAAGGTTAAATAGTACTCAGTGCAAAACTGTAACTGGTGCATCCCTATGCACTAGCGGCAAGACATAGGGATGTCTTGCTCACGTTTTGCCTTGAAAACTGCTAGGAGTACAGAGACAGATGAGTTCACAGATCGACCCTGAACAGCTTGTTGAATGGTGCCACATCCCTCCCGAGGAACTCGCTAACCAGCCTGAGGCCAAAGTCCGCCTCAAAATCGTTTCCACGCCGGCAGAGATGTACCAGGAATTTGCCCAGGTAATGATTGAGGAAGTGAAGGCAGCCAATCGGGCAGAAAGACCGCTCCGCTGGATTCTACCTTGTGGCCCCACGGCCCAATACCAGATTTTCATAGAGACCGTCAACCGAGAACGCCTTAGCCTTAGACATCTCCATGTGTTTCACATGGATGATTTTCTCGATTGGCAGGGACGACCGCTTCCCCTGGACCACCCCTTCAATCTCAAAGGCTACATGTTGCGTAATTTTTACGGGCAAATTCAGCCTGAGCTAAACGTGCCCGAGACCCAACGCCATTTTCCCGATCCGTTTGATATCGAGGCAGTGAGCCGGGCCATCGAAGCGGTAGAGGGAGTGGATACGGTTTATGGGGGCATTGGTTATCACGGTCACATCGCTTTTAACGAGCCCCTTTATTCACCCTGGTACACGGTCACCCCGGAAGAATACCGCCAGTCTCGAACCCGCCTGTTGCACTTAACCGCAGACACCCTCGTTGCCCTCAGCCAGCGCGTGACGGGAGGCTGTTCGCACTGCATCCCGCCGATGGGCATCACCATTGGTATGGCCGATATTTTAAAGGCAACTCGCATCCGCCTGTTCAGCGCGACCGGAACCTGGAAGCAGACGATCATCCGTATTCTCCTCTTTGGGCCAACCACGGTTGAATATCCGGTCACCTTTGTCCAAGATCATCCCGATGTTTTGGTGACCATTGACACTGTCACGGCCAGCCATCCTTTGGCCGCAGGTAAAGCTGAGTTGCTATGAACCAAAAACCGCTTATCGTCGTCGTAGGCAGCCACGCTCAAGGTCTGTTTATGCGGGTCCAGCGGATCCCGCGTCCAGACGAAACCGTTTTAGGTTGGGACTACTGCGAAGCATTAGATGGTGGCAAAGGTTCTCACATAGCCATCGCTTGTAGCCGGCTGAGAGTACCGACCAGTTTCGTTGGCTGTGTTGGCAACGACCATCTGGGTGAAATTGGGATCGGCTGGATGCGTGAGGCGGGGGTAGATCTAACGTACTTAAAGCGGAGCGCTGACACCCACACCGGGGTCGGTTTTGTGGTCATTGATCCTGAAGGCACCCCGGCCATTGCCGTGGCGATGGGAGCGAATGCCGACCTGACTAAAGCGGATATTGAGGCAGCAGAACCGCTCCTGGTCAACGCCCAGGTACTGTTGACCGTCTTCGAGATTCCCTCTTCGATTGCCCTTTATGCCGCTCACCTGGCCAAGCGGCTTGGTGTCACCACGATTCTAACGCCAGCCCCGGTAGAACCCCTACCCCCTGGTTCATTATCAGATATCGATATCCTGGTACCCAACTTAATCGAAGCAAAAACTTTACTGGGCTTGGAAGTAGAAGCTGAGATGGATACCACAAAGCTGGCTCGTGACTGCCAGCATCGTTTCGGCATTCCACGCGTAGTGATCACTCGCGGGGAGCAGGGAGCGACGGTGGTCGATCATGATGAGCAATATCATATCCCGCCGGTAAAGGTAACCGCCGTCGATACGCCGGGGGCTGGCGATGCTTTTGTCGCCGGCCTGGCTACTGGGCTGGTGCGTCATCTACCTTTTGAAGCGGCAATGCGTCTCGGCTGCGGGCACAAATCGCAAAAGATGGTAAGAACAGGGTAATAAATAGGGCAACAAGGCAAAAAGACAAGATTTTAGGCCGAAAGCACCGAAATTTCTAAAGAAATAGGAAAGAATTAAGTCTTACCTCTG
>DAOUMU010000276.1:0-13135 GCA_034409055.1 Anaerolineae bacterium | reverse complement strand
GAGGCAGGATCATCCTCCGCCAAAGCAGACTCAAACACCTCCACATCCAGCCAGTAGGCGCTATCCCGGTTGAAGGCAACGGTTTGACGGGTGATGAAAAGCGCATTGCCAACCAACTGCCGCAGGTTAGACAGCGACTTGCGCAGATTGGCCTTAGCACTGGCTTCAGGCTTGTCAGCCCATAATAAGCCGGCCAACTTCTCCCGACTCTGCGGGCAGCCCGTGACCGCTAAATAACATAGCAGCGCCTGGGACTTAGCCGAGATCTGTCCGCTGACCGATTCTCCATTCAGGGTAATGGCTATTGTTCCCAGCAAGGATAACTCTAACTTTACCGCCATTAGCTTCAACTTTCACGGTAATTTCCCAAAAAAATCACGTTTCAGGAACGATGATTTGATATGCTACTACCATAGTATATCACAATCAGGTGTCCAGGTGAAGCGTCAAGATAGCCCAAAACAAACGCCCCGTTATCTATCCTATGTAGTAAGCTGTTGGCAAGAGCGTAGTGTTCACGCCGGGCGAGAGATAATGGTTTGGCGATTTAGTTTGCAGAACCCGCGCACCAACCAGCGGCGTGGCTTTGCCACTTTAGAATCGCTGCTGGTCTCATTGCAGGCAGAATTGGCTGATGATGAAGTCGACTGAGATCGGGAGGTTAAGCAATGAAAGCCTGACAAATTTTAAATCCGGTATAACTCTCAATGAA
This sequence comes from Anaerolineae bacterium, assembly GCA_034409055.1. GTDB lineage: Bacteria > Chloroflexota > Anaerolineae > 4572-78 > J111 > DAOUMU01. Next base: position 12,423 of record DAOUMU010000276.1, on the reverse strand, counting down.
GACCCTAAAGGTTTTTGAAATCTTTAGCTAGAAGAATACTTATTATAAACTATAGTTACGAAAGGAAAAAATGATGCGACGCCAAAAATTAAACTGGACTTTGATGTTACTTTTAGTACCCATCCTGATTTTGGGATTGACCGCCTGCGGCGGTCAGAGTGAAAGCGAGGCCCCCCCGGCCGCAACTGCCGAAGAGAAGGGGGCTGAAGCTCCGGCCCAGACTGAAGAGACGACGGCCACAGCCGAAGGGCCCGAAGAGGCGATAGAAGTACGCGAAGCGACCACGGTGATGGCAGCCACCCAGATGATTGACCTACATGACCTGCCTTTGCCGGATGGGGCCGAACTGATGGGGCAACCCGAGCCCGGGTCTTTACGTTACCAGGCCCCGATTGAGGTGGATGCGGCGGTTGACCTGTACCGCACTGCCTTGACCGACCAGGGCTGGCAGGAAGACGTTGAAGCGGGGCATATTGATAAGGCCTCTGCCTCGCTCTTCTTTATGAAAGAAGATTTTAAACTGTCACTATCGGTCGGTATGGGCGAGGATACCACAATGGTTTCGCTAACCAATCACGGTAATATCGATCTACGCGCCCTGCCCCAAATGGCCGATGCCGAAGATGTTTATTACTTCCCCAGCTCTCTGGGCTACTTCTCTCCCACCGATGTAACCACTGTGGCCGATTTTACCCGCCGGGAACTGGCGGCCCAGGGTTGGCATGAATACACCCGGCCCCATACCGCCATGGCTGACGATCCTGAGCGACAGAGCTTCACCCTGATACAAAATGGGCTTGAGTTGTCGGTCTCCGTCGGCGTGGCTCCGGCTCAAGGAGGTAAAACCGGGGTCCAGTACAGTGTCAGCCTCTTGCCCCTGGATTTACCCGTACCGGACGATGCCGCCGGCCTTGAGTTAGAAAAAATGCCACTCAATTTAAGTTTGAGTTACACCACCTCGGCTGATTTTGAAACGCTCTTCGATTATTATAGCCAGGAAATGACGGCCCTGGGTTGGGTAGTGATAGACAGTATCGGCATGATGACGCCGGAGCGGGCCACCCTTTTCTTTGGCAACGAAAACGTGCCTCCCCATACCTTAGTGCTGGACCTGATTCCGTCCGACGGCCAAACATTGGCGACGCTGCGCAACTATGAGGCTGATGAGATAACCGAACTGAATACCCCGGGCACATCGAGTCCGGCCGAAGAAACACCGCAAACGACCGGTGGAGAAATACCCGCTATCCCCATTCCAGACGAGGCCCAGGATGTGGCCTATGATGCTGACCTTGGGGAAATTACCTATACCACCCTTTCTGATGCGGAAACGGTGGCAGACTTTTATCGCCAGTCGTTGTCGGCCGAGGGCTGGCAGGTAGATGAGGCCTCCGTCATAGCAAATGATGTCGGTGTCATTATGACGTTTGAGCAGGGTGAGGAATCTATCGATTTTAGAATTATGGACGTCTCCGCCCCAACCAGAGTCACGGTGAACATACGCTACGCGCCATCCTTAGTGGCAACTACAGGGGGTGCCGCGACGGCAATCGAGGCAAATGTTGGCGACACGATAGAAATGGGAGACCTTTCTTTCGCCGTCACTGAAGTGACATCACCGGAAGAAATTAACTACTCTCCGCCATTTGAAGGCAACAAATTTATTGTGCTGGTGTTTATAATTGAAAACAGGCATACATCCGACACCCTCGATGCTTATTATCTTTCTTTGAGTGATTTATCAATAAACGACTATGACGGCAATAGTTATCAAGCTTACAGTCTCGCTCTTAGAGAAGTTGATAATCCCGATGTCCAACACAATGGCCAAATTGCGCCAGGTGAGCAAATGCGCGGTGAGGTGGAATTCCAGGTCCCTGTGGAGGCCGAGGACCTTGTCTTTGTTATTGATATGGCAAGTTTAGGGGTCGGTAAAGCTTCCATAGCCTTACCCGAAACAGAAACGCCGCCAATGGCCGGCAGCACCGGTGGAGAAATACCCGATTTCCTCATTCCGGCCGATGCCCAGGATGTTGTCTATGACGCCGATTTTGGGGACATCACCTATACCAGCCCTTCTGACGTGGAAACGGTGGTTGAATTTTATCGTCAATCGCTGCTGGCCGAGGGCTGGCAGGAAGATGAGGCCTCTTCCGCGGTGGATGAGAACTTTGCCTTTGTCCAGTTTGATCAGGGCGAGGACACTTTATACATTGACATTACTTTTATCGATACCGGTATAACTGAAGTGACTATAGATATGAGTTTTGCGTCGTCTCTGGTGGCAACCATAGAGGGTAAAACCTCGACGGGGACTGAGACAACGCCGAGTGACTCCGGCCCGTTGAGTCTGGTTGAGGAGGAAGGCTTTCCGGTACCGAGCGACTATGCCAATCTGGGTACAATGGATACTCCATTTGCCTCGATGGTATTCTTCTCCTCACCCTCAGATGTGGATACCCTGGTTGAACTGTACGAAACGGAACTGCCCGGGCAAGGCTGGGAGTTTAGCGAACACAGCCTGGACGGTGACGTAGCTCGCCTCTATTTTGAGAGTGACGATCAAAAGTTGTCCATTGATCTCCGGGTTAATGATGGTGAAATTTCGCCGGAATTGGCCGGTCAAACTTCGGTAGAACTGAGTATCAAAGACCCCGCCGCCGCCGCCGAAGCCGAAATCTTACCCCCGCCCGGCCAGGCTCGGATTATGCTGATGAATGGGGCCGAGGTTGAACTGACGGCGACCGTCAATCAACAAGAGTTTAAGTTGACCCCGATTCCAATGTCTACGGAATTTCCCAAAGATGCTCCATCTATCGATCTTCCTCCCGGTCAGTACACGCTGACCATAAGTATGCCGGATGGGACTGTCGTCAACGAAGATTTCGAGGTTGGCTCTGATAAGGAGATTGCCCCCGATGAGGTCTGGGCCTTCATCTTAGATGCTGATGGAATGCCTCCGATGCAGTGGCCGGTTTATTAAGGCTTTCTAAATATATATTCCAGAAAACAGGCTTTCCAGTCCGTTCACAACAGGCTGGAAAGCCTACTCCACAAAAGAAAGTTTTTTTCAGGAGAAAATCAAATGAAAATCCAAAATCAGAGGACAAACGGCGGCCGTTCCAGCCGAGGGGCTTACTGCCGAGGAGTGGGGCAGTATGCAAGACCTGATGCACGAGGCTCAATACCAGTTCACCTGGCAAGTGAGCGACGACGTATGGTTTGATATAGGTACGACTTTACAATCGCTTGCAAGTTTATCATCGTCCACACCACGAATATTGCACAATTCCTTTCGAGTTAGATGAGTTATTTACATTTATGCAAATCACAGGGATGATATAAACTACAGAAAAACCAATGAAACGCGCTGTTGATACAACAATCGGAATTTTAGGAGTTATCGTCTTTCTAGGCGGAGGTCTGTGGCTGATGGTTTGGCTTGTCGGTCAGATCATGCTGGTCAATGCCAGTTTGACATAGCCGGTCGCTCAGGGAATGGTCGAGTCATCAAAGATCAAGATCGTGGGTGATGATCGTCGCTTTGAGCTTGTTTACCGCTATGATGTCGCCGGACAAATCTATACCTCACAGCAAATTGGCTTCGATATCTTTGGCAAGCCCGGCGGGCGAGGCCAACCCGATACGCTGCTTGAGCGATATCCTGCCGGGGCAGTGGTCGAGGTCTACGTCAAGCCTGATCAGCCGGACATGGCCATTCTTGAGCCAGGCAATTATTCTCCCTTAAGGAAGATAGTTTTGCCAAGGAGAGAGTTACGTGGTGGATGGTTGCGGATATTCATCCACAACCGGTTAGAAATGGAGAAAAATGATGCAACACCAAAAATTAAACCGAACTTTGATGACATTACTCTTATTACCCATTCTGGTTTTGGGGTTGTCAGCCTGTAGCGGCCAGAGTGAAAGCGAGGCCCCACCGGTAACGGCTGCCGTTGAAAAGGGGACTAAAACCCCGGCCCCAACTGAAGAGACAACGGCCACCGCCGAAGGGCCGGCCGTGGAGGAGAAGGAGACTGAAACTCCGACCCCAACCGAAGAGGCAACGGCCGCCGAGGAGAAGGAGACTGAAACTCCGACCCCAACTGAAGAGGCAACGATCGCCGAGGAGGAGGATACCACAGGGGACAGCCGCCCTGATGCCTCAGCCTTTACCATCGATGACTGGCCCATCCCCCCCGAGGCGGAAGAAGTCGAATTTATTATCGGAGGGGAATTAACCTACGTTGTTGCCTGGGATATGGAGACGGTGGCCAATTTCTACCGGCCCACCTTTGAGTACCTGGGATTGGATACCGATTGTCTTGATGATGTCGGCGAGTATACCTCAAAATCTTGCAGTATTCTCCAAAATAATCTCGTGGTCAACTTTAGCCTTCACCAGTTCAACGGCCAGAGCGATGTTCATATTGACTTTCATAATTATGCCCTTGAGGCTGACAGCGCCGCGACGGAGACCGGGGCAGAAATAGCCGGTGAAACTGAGCCGCAGCTCTTTAATGTTGGTGACATTATAGAAATGGGGAACCTTTCTTTCGTCGTCAATGAAGTGACATCGCCAGCAGAAATTAGCTATAAGCCGGATGAAGGTAACAAATTTCTTAAGATAGTGTTTACAATTGAAAATAGGCATCCATCTGCCAAAATCGACGCTTTTTCGCTTCGAATGACAATAAAAGACCCTGCCGAGAAGAGTTATTACTATGAAGGTTTGGGTTTTAGGGCAGTTGATGATACCGGTGACTCATTTGGGTCCCATACCGGCAGAGTTGCGCCAGGTGAGAAAGTGCGTGGAGGGACAAATTTCCAGGTGCCTGTGGACGCTACGGAACTTGTCCTTGTTATTGACGCGGCAGAGTTAGGGGCCGGTAAGGCTTTCGTAGCCTTACCCGAAACAGAAGCGCCGCCAATGGCCGACAGCACCGGTGGAGAAATACCCGATTTCCTCATTCCGGCCGATGCCCAGGATGTTGTCTATGAGGCCGACCTTGCGGAAATTACCTATACCAGCCCTTCTGACGTGGAAACGGTGGTTGAATTCTATCGTCAATCGCTGCCGGCCGAGGGTTGGCAGGAAGACGAGGACTTTGCTGCGGTGGATGAGAACTTTGCCTTTGTCCTGTTTGATCAGGGTGAGGACGCTTTATTCATTGACATTACTTTTATCGATACCGGTATAACTGAAGTGACTATAGATATGAGCTTGGCGTCGTCTCTGGTGGCAACCATAGAGGGTAAAACCTCGACGGGGACTGAGACAACGCCGAGTGACTCCGGCCCGTTGAGTCTGGTTGAGGAGGAAGGGGTACCGGTACCGAGCGACTATGCCGATCTGAGTACAATGGATACTCCATTTGCCTCAATGGTATTCTTCTCCTCACCCTCAGATGTGGATAAACTGGTTGAGCTGTACGAAACGGAACTGCCCGGACAAGGCTGGGAGTTTAGCGAACACAGCCTGGACGGTGACGTAGCGCGCCTCTATTTTGAGAGTGGTGATCAAAAGCTGTCCATTGATCTCCGGATTGATAGCGGTGAGATTTCGCCGGAATTGGCCGGTCAAACTTCGGTAGAACTGAGCATCAAAGACCCCACCGCCGCCGCCGAAGCCGGAATCTTACCCCCGACTGGCCAGGCTCGGATTATGCTGGTGAATGCTGCCGAGGTTGATTTGACGGCGACCATTAATCAGCAAGATTTTGAGTTGACCCCAGTTCCAATATCTACGGAATTTCCAGAAGACCTCCCCTCAATCGATCTTCCTCCCGGTCAATATACACTCACCACCAGCGCGCCGGATGGGAGTGTCGTCAACGAAGATTTCGAGATTGGCCTTGATAAGGATATTGCCCCCGATGAGGTCTGGGCCTTCATCTTAGATGCTGATGGAATGCCTCCGCTGCAGTGGCCGGTTTATTAAGGTTTTCTAAATATATAAACTAAGAGAAGGAATTAATATTATGGATTTAACGACTGAAAACAACTGGTGGCAAAGAAATTGGAAATGGCTGGCCCCTACTGCTGGAGGAATTATCCTCCTGTGTGTCATCTGTCCTGTATTGTTTTTCACCCTCTTTGAGGAGCTCAGATCCTCCGAAGTCTATCAAATGGCCCTTAAAGAAGCAAAATCTAATCCCGATGTTGTTCAGGTTCTTGGTGAACCGGTTGAACCAGGGTGGTGGTTGAATGGTTCTATTGAGGTTAACGGACCAACCGGACAGGCCGACCTGGCGATTCCAATTTCAGGACCAAAAGATTCCGGGACGCTCTATGTCATAGCTCAGAAAACCGCCGGACAATGGCAATTTGTCACCCTTAAGGTTGTGGTTGATAGTCAGAATGAGCGAATAAATCTATTAAAAGATTCCGTTATTGCTTTACCACCTACCCCAACTTTCCCTACTCCGTTACCGACTATCGCTTTACTAGATGAACCAATTCTCCTGACTCCGTTACCGACTATTGCTTTACGAGATACACCAACTCCCCCTACTCTGTTACCGACTCCCACATCGTCTCCCATACCATCTTCTTCCTCATTTTCCGGAGTCTATCAACAGGCCCTCAAAGCGGCAAGCGCCAATACCGAGGTAGTGCGGGCGTTGGGTGAACCCATTGAGGGGGGCGGGTTTCATGGTATGGTTAACACAACCGGAGCGCTCGGTGAGGCGGATATAGCGATTTCGATTTCAGGGTCTCAAAATTCTGGTACGCTGTATGCTGTGGCCTCCAAAAAAAGAGGGAGAGATAAATGGAATTTTACCCTCCTTGAAGTCCTAGTTGATGGTCAGGGCGAACCAATTGATCTACTCGCAGGGGGACCGATTCCGAATGAGAGCCAACAGGCGGCTGATAGCCATTACGAACGAGGAAATAATTACTTTAACTCAGGTCACTATGAACAGGCTATGACTGAGTATAGCAAAGCTGTTGAACTTGATCCTGAATTTGCGGCTGCTTACAACAGCCTTTGTTGGACCGGAGGCCTGTCCGGGCAGGCGCGTCAGGTGATGGAGGCCTGTGAACGAGGGGTTGAATTAGCTCCGGACAGCGGAGCGTTTCGTGACAGTCGAGGGTTAGTTCGGGCCCTAACAGGTGATTATGCCGGGGCTATTGAAGATTTCAGGTTTTTCGTCACCTGGGCCAAGAGCGCCGGGTATGACACTATGGCCGCCAAGCGGGAAGCCTGGATTGCGGCATTGAAGGCGCAGCGGAATCCTTTCGATGAAGCGACTTTGGAGGAGCTACAAAACGAATGAGCCTAATATTACTACGAGATTTTGCCGTCATGTCACTTACCAAGGATTCTTAAAAATAGACAAACCGAAAAAACTCGTTTTAGATGGCGGATCAAAAGATATTTGTCCTTTATCAAAATATAGTCCTCCAAGAAAATTTTTGCCAAAATGAGGTAAGTAAAACGTGAAACGTAATGCGTAAATTTACGTTTTACGCATTACGTTTTACGTACTCTCAAGGGAAAAACTTTCCTCGACAGCTATAGCATGAAATAAATGAAGGAAAAAATGAAATTATTTTATCTGCTTCTTAGTGCACTTTGTGTAAATTTAATATCATGTCGGGCAATGCCTACCGCCTTTTCAACAGGCACTCCTGCCCATAACAGGGCCACTACACCAACAAATACACCCCTCCGACCGACCGCTACACCAACAAATACACCTTTCCCACCAACCGCTACATTAGAGCCAACGCATACTCCAAGGCCAATCCCGATTGATACGCCCACTTCGCCTTTGTGTAACTCGGTCCGTCTATTTGATCTACCCTCGGTATCGCCTAGCGGAAAATATTCTCTTGAAGTGACCCCAAGTCCTTACGAGGCCAATCCAACAAGCCCGACCAAAATTATAGTTCGACAAACCGCCAATCCTGACCGGATCTCCGAAATTTATCCTCTTGATAACAGAAATGTTCCTCCAAGTTTTCAAGTTGGCTTTACGGCTAACGATAATATCCTGGCAAGTTGGGGCTGCGGCACTGTTTGTTTTGTCGGCATACTTTACGCGCCAAATGGGCAGATGCTCCGAAATGATTTTCGATTTTTCGAAATATCACCATCGCACAACATGGCTATTGATTTCCCTGTTCCTGCAGGGGAGACATCCGTCAGTGGAGATATTAAAATTGTTGATCTCAATACTGGACAGACTCTAAAGGCAGAGCATCATTCTATTACTGACGGTCCATGTTGTGTAACATGGGGTGATTTGTCTGTTACCCTGCACTATTCTTGTAAAAATCAAACTTCAGAAGATTTAACCATTATGCTGCCAAACTGATAAAAAATATTAATTTAAATTTATTTCAAAGGAGGGCTTTATGGAACTACTGAGTTCTGCCAGCATCAAAGAGGTAGTGGTTACAAGGTAACTGAGGAGGTATAAGAGCAATGATAAAACAGTCGAGAATCTATATATCGGTTCTGCTCATCCTGGTGTTTACGGTGTTGGCTTGTGGACTTGAGCAAGTGAAGGTGTTGGTAGATGATATGGAGGCTTTAAGCGAACTGGGGCTCAGGCAGGTCGAAAGCGCGGTCATCCCGGTAACAGCAGGGGGTGCGGATGAGAAGCTTCCCGATTTGCTGATTCTCAACCGGCGGCTCGACCCTCCGCCCGTCGAATTCTACTTGAGCTACGCTTACAAAGCAGAGGACAGGTGGGAGGTTCGCTGGGAGCACAATCTGGGCAGCGACATTGTCGGCGACACAGATGTAACCACTCTGGTCGACGAAGCCCGGGTCTACGTGATTGTCGGGCCGACCGTGCAGGCCTTGAAACTGTCTGACGGCACGGTCGAATGGGAAACGTCCCTGAGCGATGAGGTTGCAGCCACCTGCCGGGAATGTGCCACGCTGACAAAAGACCGGCTGGTTGTGCTCACTTCAGACCTGGTTTTGCAAGGGGTCGCCATCGATAGCGGTCAGGTCAAGTGGAGCTACGAGATGAATACCTCGCAGGACTGGCGGGTAAAGCCTATCGTCCTGGGCGAGGGAGATAGGGTTGCGCTCGTAGACCAGACCGATTTCGACGTCGCTGCCCCTGGCGTTCTTCTGGTCTTCAAGACCGGGGACGGAGAGCAACTTCAGAGCATCGTACCCCAATGCTCCGACATGCCTTTCAGGGTAAACTCGCCGATGTTCATCGACAAAGCGGGCCAGAATGCCTACTTTACGTTCTCTTCGGGTGTAACACACTGTATCCAGGGCTGGGACATTGAGGGAGGCAATATGTTATGGGAAAACACCCTGCCGGAAGAAATCAGCAAGGCCCCTTCGTTCTTTGATAACCCGCACCTGGATAACCCGGGCCTGTTGGCAGACGACACCCTCTATTACGGTTTCGGCGGTCCCGCCAAAACAGGGAAACTCGTCGACATAAACCTCTCGGACGGGGCTATAAATCTGCTGCTCGAAGACCCGAAATACGCGATTACGCCCCTTTTGAAGGGTGATGGTATACTGTTGGTGCGGGCCAGCCGTACAAAAGGCTCAGAGCAAGACGAGTTGTGGGAAGTGGATATCTCCTCAGGCGAAGTCCTGTGGCAGTATGAACTGCAAACCACCGATTTGATGGGCTGGGGTTCGAACGACTCCGGGGTTGGGACGTGGACCCTCGCACCCGTCGGAGGTAGATTGGCCGTGATACAGGTCATCTCCGAAGGTGGCGGAAGCGCTCCCTATTACGTCGTGGTCGAAATCTTGAACATCCAGGATGGCGCGATAACTGCCGCAACCAAGACCCTGGTCGACGACGGGCACTGGATGGGAACCGCTTCGACGAAAGACAGGGCCTACCTGAGCATCCGCAACCTGTACAGCGTACACCTGGAAACAGGCGAGGTGGACTGGGAATGGCCGTTGAGCGCCCCGCCCCCTGACCTCATCGACCCATCGGAAAATTAAAATGAAATGCGCTATTCTACCGCTATGATGTCGCCGGACAAATCTATACCTCTCCCCTGCCGACAAAAAATATCCGCGCCTGCGACGCTCTAAAATCGTTGTGCTGACCGGTTTCGGTTACTTCATCACCATTATCATGGCCTGGATTTGGTACAGTTAAGCAGATGTTTGATTCTGACATTGTAACTGAGAGAAGGAAGTATTATGTATCTAACGACTGAAAAGAACTGGTGGCAAAGAAATTGGAAATGGCTGGTCCCTGGGGGAATTATCCTCCTGTGTGTCATCTGCCCTGTATCGCTTTTTATCACCATTTTTGGGGCGCTCAGATCATCCGAAATCTATCAAATGGCCCTTAAAGAAGCAAAATCTAATCCCGATGTTGTTCAGGTTCTTGGTGAACCGGTTGAACCAGGATGGTGGTTGAGTGGGTCTATCAAGGTTAGTGGACCAACCGGTCAGGCCGACATAGCGATTCCAATTTCAGGGCCAAAAGCTTCCGGGACGCTCTATGCCGTAGCTCTGAAGACCGCCGGACAATGGCAATTTGTCACCCTTGAGGTTGCGGTTGATGGTCAGGACGAGCGAATAAATCTATTAAAAGATTCCGTTATCGCTTTACCAACTGCACCAATTTTCCCTACTCCGTTACCGACTATCGCTTTACCAAATACACCAACTCCCCCTACTCTGTTACCGACTTCCACCCCAACTCCCCCTACTCCGTCTGCCCCCTCCGTGATGACCACCTTTAATAGCACTACCCTCGGTTTTAGCCTGGATTATCCCGCAACGTGGCAAAAAAAAGAAGAGACGCTTCAAGTTATGTTTTCTCCTTCGGCTAATGGACTTGATCCACATAACCTGAAAGATGCCTCCATCCGGATAGGCAAGGCGGTTGATAATGATCCTGCCATTGCCGATATGTTGGCCGATGCTCTGGCTGGCTTTCCACCCGAGGTAGAAATCTTGGATGAAAGAACGGTTAGTATTGGCTCTCAAACCTGGACCTCAGTCCAGATTAGATTTGATGATGAGGATCTGGGGGGACAGGGAGTTGCTACTTTGATTGTTACCAATAAAGATGGAAAGGGATACTTTTTAGTCGCTGTTGCTCCGGCAGAGCGATGGAACTCCATACACCCCTTCTTCCAAGAGATGATAAACAGCTTTCGCTTTTCCTCATGAACAAGCTATGGCTGAGTATACCAAAGCTTTGGATCGCTTGCTTATGTAATCGCAACGGGTATTTTGCGGGTGCATAATCGCCTAATATGGGTAGCAAAATAGTTCGGTGAAAGGATCTCATGCTCGATGTCGGCAGATACCAGTCTCATATTTCAAGATGAATTGGAACCAAATGAATCTGTTTTGTGGTCAGGACAACCAAAACTTGGCCTGGTGCTACGCCCATCTGATGCAATCCAGATCCCTTTCTCTTTACTTTGGAGTGGGGTTATGGTCTCTATGATAGTAGCCACCATCATTTCAGGGTTCCCACTTCTCGTTTTGGTTCTGTTTATACCCTTTGTTTTAGCTGCGGTATACTTAACGATTGGGCGATTTTTTGTCGATGCTCTATGGCGGAGTAAAACCTATTATGCTCTGACTAATGAAATGAAACTGATCCTGTGAGACAGTCTAGTTACAAACAGATGAAATGTGCTGTGTCATCAGAGAACAGGCTATCAGCAAACACAATGCGCATATTGAAAAAGACCTTTGGGCAGGTAGAAGTGAAGATGCTATAGGGGATATCGAATTAAGGTGCCTTTGAGAAAGAAAACCTATTATCTCGGCCACATCATGCAACATAATCATTCAATGACAGATCACAAGCGCCCAGATTATGAGTTTCATATGCCAAGACGGCACTGGTTCAGTTGAATGGGATAGATTTGCCTAAGTAAACAAAGGGCATTTTAATCCTCTAAAGCTAGAAAAACTAACTTTCGAGGTTAAGATGAATTTATTGTATCTTTTCAATAATCCGGGGTAAAGCCAATTAAACAGGTTCAGTGATTGTTGGATGAAAAGCAGGTGAGCGTTGCCTGATGATCGCGGTCAGGCTGGGCAGAGCATTAGTACCAGACACGCGGTCATAGATGTAGGCATAGAAACTTACCCCTAGTTTTTTAGCGGTAGCGGCCAGGGTCATAAAAGTATCCCAAGAAGCTACTCCATCTGAGGTGCGAGGGCCAAAACTAATATCTCGTTTTCGGACCCGTTGTCTGGCTCCTAGTTAAGCCGGATTGTTATGCAAAGGGATTTCAGGAAGAGAGAGTACCATTAACAACTGTTCTTTCTTGGTTTTAGTTTTGGCAATGCGCTGGTCAAGGACATCATAGCCGGTGGGAGCGACGACTGATTCTGGGAAAATGGTGTAGAGGCTGAAAAAAGCTATAATTCCCTCCAAATGAACAAAAAAGATCAAAAGGGGGGAATGATGAGTAAAGCAATCCCAGAAGAAGTACAGAGAC
>DAOUMU010000275.1:0-29210 GCA_034409055.1 Anaerolineae bacterium | reverse complement strand
ACCAGGCCATCATCAAACCCCTGGCCGAGGCGGGGGTCGAGGTCAAGCTTGAGCTAACCATCGAAGCCACCGGCGAAATTGAGGCCAATCTGGTCGATCTGAGCGTCAAGGAGAGCGTGGTGCAGTTTAATTCGCAGGGACGGGTAGAGACGGAAGGGTAGAACACATTCCAAACGACATAGAACCAGAATTAGCGCCGTAGATAAGCCCTTACGCTTCACGTCACTTGCCCTGCGGGTTTACGTCACCTGCCCTGTGGGGTCACCACTTGGCTGGCGACGTCAAGTGGTGACGATTATGGTCAGACTCGCCGCCGCTGGTTAATCAGGGTAATCCCCACAGCAATCAGCCCCACACCTGTCAGCATACCGGGCGTGATTTGCTCGCCTAAAACCAGCACACCCCCCAGGCCGGCCACGATCGGGATAACGTATAAGGTCATGGCTGCAGCCGTGGCCCCGAACTGTTTGACGTTGTAGAAGGCCACCAGCATACCAAAGAAGTTTCCCATCAGGGCTCCATAAGCGAGGGCAAAATAACCGTAGCTATTTACGCTTCGCAGCTCTATCCCCACGAATAGGGCGGAAAGGGGCATAACGGTCAGGGCAGCCACAATCATGCGGATGGTGGCCACCTCGAAGGAGTCAAGATTTCGCATGAATTTGCGGGCGTAAATATCCATCCCCCCGCCGCACAAAATAGCCAGGAAGACCAGCCCATAGCCAGTTGGGCTGGCCTGGTTGACATCGGCCAGACCACTCTCACCGCGTGTCGCCAGCAGCAGCGCCCCCCCCAGGGCCAGGGTCACCCCACTGCCCTTGCGCCAGGTGAGCTCTTCGTCAGCCAGAAAAAAATGAGCCATAAGGATGGTGACCGCCGGACCGGTCGTTAGCAATATGGCTGTGACTCCAGCCGACTGGTATTGGAGGGAACTGACAACAGCCGTCATAGGCACAGCCGTGCCCAGGATTCCCAACAGAACAGCATGACGCCACAGTTGAGGGTTTGTAGGCCATTTTCGGCGTCGGTTGTCCAGAACGTGGAAGGTTATGTAACCCAGGCTGGCCAGGACCATACGCAGCCCTATGTAGGTTGTCGGGTTAAACTGCCCCATGCTGAACCGGGAAGCAATCAGAGTTGAGCCGAATAAAAAGCCTAGCAGCAAGATGTAAGGGATAGCCTGGGTTGTCAATGGTTAAATCCTGATATGGTCACAATCGGCAAATCTCGCATTGTGACTAAGCCGGGTGGGGCCGCCTGCACGCGGCGAATGGCATTGACGGCAATGGCGACCGTGGCGACGTCGCCGTTGGTTCCCTTCAGCTTGACCTCCAAATCTGGTTGACCGCTGATCTTGATCGTGTCCCCGTCATCGGGCATATCCAGGGCGGCCATGAAGGTCAGCCGCATGAACTCGCCTGCCCCGGTATACCCCCGGGCCACCTGCTTGAGCCCCTTCGCCTGGCCAGGCTGTACCTCATGGTAATCAGTTTTGGTTAACCGCTCGGCCACGACCGGCTCAATCGTTGCCTCATAGTGGCTTAGCTTCTTGCCCAGCGTGTCGAAGACCATGTCCATCGATTCGGGCAGGCCCACGTGGCCCATGCGGCCCGTGTTCGCTTTGGCCTCAAACTCGGCCACGGTCATGCCGGAACCGATCTTGGTTTGGAAAGGACCGCGTCGAGTCGAGGCATTGATGACTCGCGTTACCTCAATGTGATCGACCTGCTGGCAAATGGCGGTCAGGTGGAGGGGCAGGCAGTCCATTAGAAAACCGGGGTTGACCCCGGTGCCCAGGACGGTTTTACCCACCCGTTTGGCCACCGCATCGATCTCGGCCGCTTCTTCAGGGTGGACCAGCCAGGGGAAGGAAAGCTCCTCGGCGGTCGAGACGATGTTCAGCCCTGCCTCTAAAATCTCGATAATTTGCGCCTGGAACAGGTCAAAATAGGAGCTGGTGGTGTGCATGACCAGGTCGGCTTCGGTTTGGGTCAAGAGTTCGGCCAGAGTGGCGGCCACCCTAAAGCCCAGCGGTTGGGCCAGGCCAATCAAATTCCCCACGTCCTGGCCGATTTTGGCCGGGGCAATATCTACGCCACCCACCAATTCCAGCCCTGGGCGTTCTACAATGTGCCGGGCCACGGCGCTGCCGATGGGACCCAGTCCGTACTGAATGATCCGAATTTCTTCTGACATCGTGATAATTCCTCTCTAATACAAATTTGGGGCGTGGTTCATATTGTCAGGGAAGCTCTTTTACAAATGGGGAGATATCCCCTGACAAAATTCGTAAAACATAGCGCGGTCAAACCGCAGATATGGAGTCCAAAGTGCACTTTGGACTCCATAATTCTCGCGGATTGCGCAAATGTGGGGGGTAACTGTAAAGCGTAAATCCGTTCGACAAAAATTCATTACGTTTCACGTTTTACGTTTTACGATTGTAGCTTACCAGAGTTTTTCTGTCCAGAGGCGTCTAACTATATCCACTGCTCGTCACTAATGGTCCTTTCATTTTCCACGTTACCGGTGTTGACCGTCGATTTTGGTTCAAGTAACAGGATGTGAACTTCCTCCTCGGCCACGGGCAGATGCTCAACGCCTCTGGGAATGATGAAAAATTCGCCTTCTTCCAGCCAGACATCCCGGTCTCTGAGTTTGATCAACAGCTTGCCTTTGACCACCAGAAACAGTTCGTCCTCTGCCTCGTGCTGGTGCCAGACAAACTCTCCCTTGATTTTGGCCAGTTTGACGTAGGAGTCGTTCAGTTCACCGACGATTTTCGGACGCCAATACTCCTGGAAGAGATTGAATTTTTGAGCGATGTTTACTTTTTCCATTTGAGTGCTCCTTTTAGACATTTGCTTCCCTTGAATCCATGTATTTCGATTTCTGAATCACCTCATACGCTTCCTCAATCACCTGACGAAACGCCTCAGAAATCCGGTGCCAGTCCAGCACGTCCACCCGAAAAGGTAAGGCCGATTCCTCGAAAGCCTCTGCCAGGCCGTAGAGCGTCTTTCTGTTGATTTTCTCCTGGCCCACAATCACCAAATCCAGGTCGGAATAATCCTTGGCCGTCCATGTCACCCGCGAACCAAACACGCGCACTTCCGTGTCGGGGACGTGCGCGGCCAGGATGCTTTTCACTATGTCCAGTTGGTCCAGCCGCAGGTCAATCATTCCGTTCTTCCAGGGCGATTAAAAATGATTTCGCATCGGGCAAGAATTTTGTCGCCGCCTGAAACACCTCGTCGGCCACGTCTTCATCATACGTATGAGAGGTCAGGTTTCTGGCTTGGTGATATTCCCACCAGGCCTCAACATCTTTGACTAAAAGGTGTTCAGCCGCCAGCCGAAACAGTTCTCGTCGGGAGATGCCGTCCACGTAGGTGCGGCCTACATTTTCTTCCAGCCAGCGCTTCATAAATTTCCAACAGAGTTCGTAGGTAAATTCAAAATGTTGAATGACGCCGGCCTGGATGATTTCTTGCTGCTGAGGGGTCAGCCGGTCCATAAAATCGTCATTATGGGCTTCATTCACAGCGTTTTCTAAGGCATCAATCGCTTTTTTGATGCTGGTTAAGTCAAGGGCCATCTTCAATCTCCCGGTTTTTATACCACAGAGGCACAGAGTTACGTAAACTCAGCATAAATCCTTCGATAGCTATTCACTCGCCAGGGAAACCTGCACTTGCACCGGAGCGCAAGTGCAGGTTTCCCCTTCGAGCAAAAAGTAAATATGACCACTACCGAAACAGTTCCGCCGAGGAGTACTACCCTTATTTTAGTCAAGTTTGGATTTGGAACAAACCTCCTGAGACCGATTCCATCAGATCCTTGCCGAGAAACGTTTAGCTTATGCCATCATTCCTCTTGCACCTCAAAAATATGGATCTGGTGCGTCTGCACATCGGTCAGATAGAGGCGACCGGTGGTCGCGTCGAAGTAGACCCCTACGGGAGCAACTAACTCAATCGGCCCGATGGTTTGCCACTGGTCCAGCAGGCTGCCATCAGGGGCATAACGCAGCAAGGAATGGCTCTGGGACTCGGTCATAAAGAGAGAGCCATCAGGACCAAAGGCCAGGTGAGGGCCATTAAAAGCATAGGCCGGGGGAATGGTCCACTGGCCCAGAGAATTGCCACCGGGGTCGAGGCGCTGGAGACGGTTGTTCATGGCTTCAGTGACAAAGTAAGTGCCCTGAGCATCCCGGAGGACGTCGATTGGTTCGTTGAATTGGCCCGGACCGCTGCCCAACTCACCGATACGGCCTGCCTGGCTGCCGTCGGCGTTAAAAAAGGCCAGGCGAGAGGTGCCCGTATCGGCCAGGACAACCGTATCGTCCTCAAGAACGGTCATGCCGCGTGGGTGGAACAGATAGGCGGTTGGGCCGCCAAAGCGGTCGATGAAATTGCCGGCCGCATCGTAGCGATACACCCACTGGAGGGTGGAGTCCAGGATCAGAATTTCATCCCGGCTATTAACGGCTACGGCCAGCGGTTCCTCAAACGGAAATGGGTCTCCGCCTAAAATCTGGCGCGGATTACCCTGGCCGTCAAAAATTTGCACCCGCCGGTTGGCCGTATCGGCCACGACCAGGTGGCCGTTCGACTGCACGGCGACGTCACGTGGTTCAAGAAATTGACCGGCGTTGACGCCGGGACCACCAAGGGTCGTTACCCAATCCAGACGGAGAGGGGACACTTGAACTTCGGTTATGGTGGATGGTTTTTCAGGGTAACGACCCAGGGGCGGCCACAGATTTTCAGAGGGAATGGGTCCGAATTGACCGCCGGGTGTTGTCCAGAAAAGATGGATACGGGAGCGGTCGCTGTTATCCTTAAAGCGAACCCGGATATCGTGCAGCCCTGCTTCCAGAGTGATGGGGGCATTGGTGTATTGGTCCGGCCCGGCGGTGGTAATCAGGAGTTGTCCATCCAGAAATAGGTGGGCTTCGGCTACCGCTCGCAAGCCCAGTAGATACAAGCCACTCTGGGGCACATCTAACATGCCGGTCCATTCAACGGTGTAAGGCCGGTTGAGGGGCAGCAGGTGGAAATAGGTATCCAGGAAGGCGTCAATCCGTTTCAGAACGGGCTGGCCTGCCCAGCGGTCGTTCGCATAGAACGTTCCCTCCAACCCGTGGTTGGTGATGGGCGAGGTGTAGAGGGCCCACTGGGGGATCGAGGCTTCATCCTGGCCGGGTGGCTGCCAGAACAGGGCCACCTCGCCCGGCGCGGACTGGACCTGTACCCGAATGTTGTGATGACCTTCGGCCAGGGCCAGACCGGCCAGTTGCTCCCCTTGACCGTCGAGTACTAAGTTGCCGTCAAGCTCGAGCCGGCCGGGGCCCGGGGTCAGGAGCCGGAACGTGTACGGTCCGTATTGGGGGGCGTAAAGGATACCACGCCATTCAGCCACAAAGTTTGTTTCAACCGGGCTGTCCGCCGGCCAGGTGGCGCTGATACTGAGGGCACGGGTAGTTTGGAGCAGGTCATCACCATCCTGCTCCGATTCGGACGGCCGGCCTGATTGGTCGACAAGATTGCCGCGCTTGTAGCTTAGTTGCAATCCTTGCAGGGCAGCCAGGTCGGCCGGTTGCAAGTTGACAAAATAGACGGCCGGTTGGCCCTCGACACCATCTTGATCGGGACTGGCGCCAATCCCAAATTCCGCGTTGGGATAAAAACGTTGAGCCTCTTGAAAAATCCACAGGTCGTCGGGATGAATAAACAGGGCCACCGGGTGCTCAGGTGGTTCGTGGATGGGCAGGACATTAGGCACGAGCAGGGGACGCGGTTTGGTGATATCAGGGACCAGGAAATCCAAGGTGGGATGACCGGTCAGAAACGGGGAAAGATAGTAAATGTAGTTTGGTCCCAATTCGGCCATTTTACGGCCGGTGATGGTCTCCGGGGTAGAGAAGGCGTTCCAGGAGGCGAAATCCCTGGCCTGGCGACCGAAATAAGTCGAGGCGTTGTAAAGCAACATGAAGCCAGCCAGGGCCGCCGCCGGGCCAATCAGCCATAGGCGGGGCAATGGCTTGAGGGCTTCTTCAGCCTCTCGGCCCAGGGCAGCCAGGGCTAATCCGGGAAAATAAATTACTACCGGCATTACCGCAATCGAGCGCAGCGATTGGGGCGCCTCAAAATCGACGCTAAGAATACCCCCTGTCAGGGTGATTGGAAATAGGAGCAGGAAGAAGGTATTGGCCGGTGCTCGAAGCCGGGCCAGGGCCAGCCCAAACCCCAACACGGCCAGAATCCCCATCGCCGGATCGAGCATCGGTTCGCCGGGCAGGTTATGACGGCCGTTTTTGTCCCCTTTAAAATTGAACATCAGCAGGTGCTTGTGGGTACTGTTCCACAACGCCCGGCCTAAATCAGGCTGATCCCGCTTGGTAAAAACAGAAATCTGGCGAGTACGGTACCAGAAGGTACGGGGGTTGTCTAGAGCGAACCTGACCAAGGGCGTGATGACCAACCACACGGCAATCAAGATCATGGCCAGGTGGGCCAGTTGAGCTCGCCAGCCCCCGCCTCGCCAGGTAACCACCAGTCCCTGCGGCCAGCGCAGGACCATAATAATGACAAAGAGGAGCAGAGCCGCGACGTAAAGGCGAAAGCCGGTATAAACCATCAGGCCGACGCCCAGGGTCAAGCCGGCCCACAGGGCATCACGTAACCGCCCTCCTCGGACCATACGGATCAAGAAAAAAAGGCTGAGAAATTCGAAAAATGGCGTATCGACGCCGGTCATAGCAATTCGGCTAAAGTTGACGTGCCAGCGAGCGACAGCCATCAGGAAGGCCAGGGCCAGACCAAAGCGCGGTCCGCGTAACTCACGCCCGAAGAGATAGGCAGCCAACACCCCTCCCAGACCAAAGAGCACACTGACCAGCCGCATCGAATAGATCGTGTCGCCCAACCAGGCCAGGGCCAGGGCATAAGCACCCGGCAGGTAGATAGGATGGTTAATGGGGAAAGGTAAAAAAATGGGACGATAAGTTGGCTCCTGCAACATCCGCCGGGCCTGTAAACCAGCTTCTGCCTCGTCGTACCAGATGCCAAAGGGTTGGCTGCCCAAGTTGTACAGGCGCATAAAGAGGGCCAGACCCATCACCACGGCCAGGCCAAGGACAATATAATTGTTAGGCAACAGGTTTTGGAGGACCATGCGCCAAGAGCCACTTTTGGTGAGCACCACCCCTCCGCTGACCAGTAAGGCCAGGCTAACGATGTAAAGCCACCAGGCCTGCCGAAGCGCATCTTCGATGGCAAAGAAATTAAAGGCCAACCCTGACAGACCCACGGCTAATACGATGAGCCAGACACCGACCTTACTGCGCCATCCCTCCTGTAGAGCCAGGGAGTTTGAGACTTGAGAGTTGAGGCTTGAGACTTGAGCACTTGGATAGAGACGACCGGCCAAGGCCCAGTTGAAAAGAATAATGGCGACACCGTAGAAGAGCAGCCCATCCCATAACGATTCCTGGCTGAAGAACACCTGTCCCAACACGCCGCTCATTACGCCAACCAGGGCCAGGGCCAGCCGGTTTAGGGTGCGACGGGGGCGCAGACGGGTACTTGTAGAGGATAGCTCTTTATTTATCGTCGTCAGGTTAGGATCAGTAGAGACAATAGACATCAAACCATATTCCTGTATAATCAGTTGTTGTTACTGAAACTTGCCGCTCAAGACTGGACTTGCACCTCAAAAACGTGGACCTGGTGTGTCCAGATATCGGTCACATAAAGTCGACTGGTGCTTGTATCAAAATAAACGCCAACCGGAGCAGCTAAACTGACCGGGCCGATGCTCTCCCACCGATTCAACAGGCTACCATCAGGGGCGTAGTGCAACAGGGAACGGCTCTGAGATTCGGTGAGGAAGATAGAGCCGTCCCGAGCAAAAGCCAGGTGAGGTCCATTCAGGGCATAAGCAGGTGGGATAGTCCATTCGTTCAGGGGTGTACCATCAAAATCAACAAGCTGAACCCGGTTGTTCATGGCTTCGGCCACAAAGTAAACTCCCTGAGCATTGCGGAGGACATCGGTTGGCTCGTTGAATTGGCCCGGACCGGTTCCCAGCCCGCCCATACTACCGGCCTGGATTCCATCGGCACTGAAAAAAGCCAGGCGGCCGTTGCCCGTATCGGCCAGGGCAATGGTGTCATCCTCAAAGACGGTCATGCCGCGTGGATGGAATAGATAAGCAGTTGGGCCGCCAAAGCGGTCAATGAAATTGCCGGCAGAGTCGTAGCGGTAGATCCATTGCTGGCTCGAGTCCAGAATCAAAATCTCAGCCCGGCTATTAATCCCTACTGCCAGCGGCTCTTGAAAGGGATGCTCATCTCCGGTTAAGACCCGGCCTGGATTACCTTGTGAGTCAAGAATTTGCACACGCCGGTTCATAGTGTCAGCCACAACCAGGTAGCCGTTGGGCAATACAACCACATCACGGGGTTCAAAAAATTGGCCGGGGTCGGAACCGGGACCACCGGAGGTTGCCAGCCACTTCAACTGGAGGGAAGTGACTCGGGTCTGGGCCGCCAGGGGTGATCTGTGGGGATAACGTCCCAGCGGAGGCCACAGGTAGCGGGTGGGAATGGGCTCAAGTTGACCGTCGGGCGGTGTCCAAAAGAGATGGATATGGGAGCGGTCGGTGTCATCCTTAAAACGAACCCGGATATCGTGCAACCCGGCCGGCAGGTGGATGGCTGTCTCGGTGTATTGGTCTGGGGCAGTGGTGGCCACTCGTCGTTGTCCAGCCAGGAATAGTTGGGCCTCCGGCACCGCCCGCAGGCCCAGCCGATAAATACCGCTCTGCGGCACGTCTAACAGACCGGTCCACTCAACCGTATAGGGTCGGTCAAGGGGCGGTAAATGGAGATGGGTGTCTAAAAAGGTGTCGATGCGTTGAAAGGCCGGCTGACCTTCCCAGCGGTCATTGGGATAGAAGCTGCCCTGGAGGCCGTGATTGGTGATGGGAGGAGCGTAGAGCGCCCATTGAGGGATCAAGACTTCACCCTGGCCGGGTGGCTGCCAGTACAGGGCGACCTCTCCCGGTGTAACCTCGGCTTGCACCCGGAGAGTATGGTTTCCCTGGGCCAGGGACAGACCGGTTAGTTGTTCGCCTTGCCCGGCAAAAATCGGGTTGCCGTCAAGCTCAAGCCGGCCCGAACCGGGGGTCATCAATCGAAAACTGTAAGGACCATAATCAGGCACGTAAAGAATGCCCTGCCACTCAGCAACCAAGTTGCCGGGCATCAGGCTGGTTTCGTTTATAGCCAGTGGGTTATCATCAGGCCAGGTAAGGTTGATATTCAAAGCGCGACTGGATTGTAAGGACAGACCATCATGCATATCTACCAGGCTGCCGGCGGGCTCATCGATAGCCTTGCCTGGCTGAGCCCCGGAACTGTTACTGCTTCTCTTGTCCACTACCTTGCTTCGCCTATAATAATTTAACTCTAATCCCTGCCCGGCGGCCAGATCGGTGGGTTGTAAGTGAACAAAATAAACAATGGGTGATTCATAGATACCGGCAGTGTGGTTGATGATTTGAAATTCGGCCTGGGGATAGAGGCGTTGAGCCTCTTTAAAGAGCCATACGTCGTCGGGATGAATAAAAAGAGCCACCGGGTGATCAGGGGGCTCACGGATAGGCAGGGGATCAGACAAGAGCAGGGCACGTTGGTCGGTGATGTTGGGGACCAGGAAATCGATGGTGGGATGATTAATAAAAAGGGGGGAAAGATAGTAAATATAATTTGGCCCTAATTCGGTCATTTTATGGGCCGTAATGGTTTCTGGGGTAGAAAAGGCGTTCCAGGAGGCAAAATCGTGGGCCTGGCGGTTGAAGTAAATGAAGGCATTGTAGAGTAACATAAAGCTGCCCAGTATCACCACTGGACCGATCAGCCAGATACGGGACCAGACACTGAGTACCTCCTCAGCTTCCCGCCCCAAGGCAGCCAGGGCCAACCCGGCAAAGTAAATTACCGCCGGCATAACCGCAATCGTGCGTAACGATTGGGGGGCCTCAAAATCTACGCTGAGGATACCCCCAATGAGGGCGGTTGGAAATAGCACCAGAAAGAAGGCATTGGCCGGGTCGTAGGGGCGGGCCAACACCAGGCCAAACCCTAACACAGCCAGAATGCCCATAGCCGGGTCCAGCATCGGTTCACCGGGCAAGTTATGGCGGCCATTGTCATCCCCCTTAAAATTGAACATTAGCAAGTGTTTGCCGGTGTTTTGCCACAGCGCTTGACCCAAATCTGGTTGGTCACGCCTGGAAAAAATGGAGATTTGGCGGGTGCGATACCAGAAGCTTTCAGAATTAGCCAAGGCAAATTTGGCCACGGGCATAATCACCAGCCAGGTGGAGACCAAAAGCAGGCTGAAGCTGGCCAGGTATGACCACCGCCAGCGTGTCTCACGTTTCAAAGTTTGGCTCCGCCGGAGTTGTAGAGAACGGGTGGCCCATAAGATACCACTGATTATGGCAAAAATCAGCAGGGCCAGCACATACAGGCGGAAGGCCGTATAGAATACCAGGCCGAAACCCAGCGTTAAGCCGGCCCATAAAGCATCGCGCAGCCGGCCTCGCCGCAGTAGACGGACCAGGAAAAAGAGGCCGAGAAATTCAAAAAATGGGGTATCGATGCCGGTCATAGCAATCCGGCTAAAGTTAACGTGCCAGCGGGCTATTGCCACGAAAAAAGCCAGAGCCAGGCCAAAACGTGGACCGCGCAGTTCGCGACCGAAGAGGTAGGCAGCCAGGACTCCCCCCAGGCCAAAGAGTACGCTGACGAGCCGCATCGAATAAACTGTATCGCCCAGCCAGGCCAGGGCCAGGGTATAGACCGCCAGTAAATGGCCGGTGATGTTGATACGGGCATAAAAGACAGGGCGATAGGTTGGTTCCTGCCACATTTGCCGGGCCTGTAAGCCTGCCTCAGCCTCGTCAAACCAGATGCCAAAGGGTTGGTTGCCAAAATTGTACAGGCGCATAAAGAGAGCCAGGCCCATGACCGCCATCAGAGCCAGGACAATAGGACGGTTGGGTAGCAGGCTTTGTAGTTCCATACGCCAGGAATTGCTCTTGGTGAGCAATACCCCTCCGCTCACCAGCAGAGCCAGGCTGACCAGGTAAAGCCACCAGGCCTGGGGACGGGCATCTTCGCAGGCGAAGCAGTCCCGTGGGCTGGCAAAAAAATTAAAAGCAAGAAACGAGATGCCTACGGCTGACATGATCAGCCAGATGCCAACGTTACGTCGCCAGCCCCCGTGCAGAGCCAGGGAGGGTGGGAGTTGAACGTTGAGCGTTGAACGTTGAGAATTTGGATGGAGACGATCTGCCAAGGCCCGGCTGAAAAGAATAATGGCCACACCGTAGAAGAGCACCCCATCCCACAGTAACCCCTGGCTAAAAAACGTTTGTGCCAAAATACTGGTGGCTATAGCCACCAGGGCCAGGGCCAAACGGTTTAACGTACGACGAGGAGGCAGGCCAGTTTTTTGCAATGAATGGTTGTTTGATGTCATTTTGCTTAGAAGTGTAATACGGTCACCCTAAAAGTCAAGGATGCTAACTCAAAAATCTTTTGTATCATCTCAATAATTCGGGGTGGGGTAGGGGTGAGGCAACTCGGATTGAGGGTCTCGGAGCAAACAACCTGCTTTCCGAGTTGCCTCGCCCCTACTTTTTGAGAAGATACAATTTTCCTTTATGTACGCTTAAAGTTTGGTTACCAAATCCTTTAATCAGATGTATGAGGGTCGG
Organism: Anaerolineae bacterium; assembly: GCA_034409055.1. GTDB lineage: Bacteria > Chloroflexota > Anaerolineae > 4572-78 > J111 > DAOUMU01. The sequence continues at coordinate 17,417 of DAOUMU010000275.1, read as the reverse complement.
CCTCATTTGACGTGTTTTTTATTTAGATGTTTAATTGTGTTCACAAATAATTGGTACATAGAATTCAGAGAGGTGTACAAATGAGCAAACGCCTTTCTTATCCAACTACTGAGGCTAAGACTCTGGTCGACCTCCTCTCCTGGAGAGCTCTTCACCAACCTGACCGATGTATTTATACCTTCTTGGTGGATGGAGAAACAGAAGAGGTCCACCTGACTTATGGAGAATTGGACCGGCAAGCCCGGGCCATTGGCGCATGGCTTCAGCGTCTGGACTCAACCGGAGAGCGGGCCCTGCTGCTTTATCCAGCCGGGCTGGAGTATATCACTGCCTTTTTCGGATGCCTGTATGCCGGGGTCGTGGCTGTTCCGGCTTATCCTCCCCGTCGCAACCGACCTACCCCCCGGCTTCAGGCCATTGCCGCAGATGCCCAGGCAACCGTGGCCCTCACCACCGCCTCCATTCTATCTGATATCGAGCGTCGGTTTGCCCATGACCCAGACCTGGAGGCCATGCACTGGCTGGTCACCGACGATATCCCCGCCGGTGTAGAGACGGATTGGCAGAAACCTGACCTCACCGACGATACTTTGGCCTTTCTTCAATATACCTCCGGTTCAACCAGTATGCCCAAGGGGGTCATGTTAAGTCATAGCAACCTGATGCACAACCTGGCGCTCATCTATCATGGCTTTAATATTAATGCCGAAAGCCGGGGCATTTTCTGGTTGCCCGTTTATCACGATATGGGCCTTATTGGCAGTATCCTGGAGCCTATTTATGTGGGTAGACCGTCCGTCTTGATGTCGCCGATTACTTTTTTGCAGCGCCCTGTGCGCTGGTTGCAGGCTATTACCCGCTACAAGGGCACGATCAGCGGCGCCCCAAACTTTGCTTACGAACTTTGCATCGGCAAAATTACACCTGAACAGCGGGCCTCCTTAGATCTGAGCAGTTGGGAACTGGCCTTCTGTGGCGCCGAACCTGTTCGCCCGAAAACCCTGGAACGATTTGCAGAGACTTTTGCAGGGTGTGGTTTTCGTTGGGAGGCATTTTACCCTTGCTATGGTCTAGCCGAAGCCACTGTCTTCGTTTCTGGCGGTCTTGGACCCGGTCAGCCACTCGTGCATACCGTCCAAAAGTCAGCCCTGACCCGCGGTCAGGTAGTTAAAGCCACTGCGGGTGAAAAGGACACCCAAACCCTGGTCGGTTGTGGCCAGGCTCTGCTGAACCAGAAGATTGTTATCGTAGATCCCGAAGCGCTGAGCAGGTGCCAGCCTAACCAGGTGGGCGAGATTTGGGTATCGGGTCCCAGTATTGCTCGAGGGTACTGGAATCGGGCTGAGGAAACAAAACATGCCTTCCAGGCCTATCTGGCGGATACAGGCGAGGGACCCTTTTTGCGTACCGGCGATCTGGGCTTCTTGCAGGATGGCCAGTTGTTTGTCACGGGACGGCTCAAGGATCTGATCATTATCCGGGGGCGCAATCATTATCCCCAGGACATTGAGTTGACAGTGGAACAGAGTCATCCGGCTCTGCGGTCAGCCTGTGGGGCGGCGTTTTCTGTCGAGGTGGCTGGTGAAGAGCGATTGGTGGTTGTCCAGGAGGTGGAGCGTCTTTACCTGCGACATCTGGACATCGACGAAGTGGTGACGGCTGTCCGTCAGGCGATGATGGAAAATCACGAACTGCAAATTTATGCGGTGCTATTGCTAAAAACCGGCAGTATTCCCAAGACTTCCAGTGGTAAGATTCAGCGTCACGCTTGTCGGACTGGTTTTTTGAAGGGAGACCTGACCGTGGTGGGTAAGTGGTTTCAGGACGCTGTCGACGGCAAGCCACAGGCCTTCCCGGAACAGATGCGACTAAGCGGTCCAGCCAGTTCGTTTGACCAACAGACAAGTCCGTCCAAAGAAGCTCAATCTGCGGAAGCGATCCAAGCCTGGTTGGTTTCCCAGATTTCCAAGCGACTAAAAGTGGCTGTCCAGCGTATTGACGTTCGAGAACCGCTTGTCCGCTACGGGTTGGATTCATTGGAGGCAGCAAATATTTCATGCGAGTTAGAAATCTGGCTTGGACGTCGACTGTCTCCCACGCTGGTGTATGATTACCCCACCATCGAGTCACTGGCCCAGCATCTGGCCGAGGAAACTGATGCGGCTAAAACAGCGGCCAAGCTCGATGTAGGCGAGGTCCCAGATACGGTGGAGACGGAGATGGATGAAATTCCGCCTGAGTTTTATCGGTTCGACCTGTTCCCCCAATATCGTGATCTGCGGCAGCGAATTGAGATGGCCGAGGCGATGGGCATCGATAATCCCTACTTCAAGGTCCACGAACGGGTCACGAACGACACAACCGTCATTGACGGTCGGGAAATGATCAATTACTCCAGTTACAACTATCTGGGGATGTCTGGTGACTCGGTTGTATCCAAGGTGACCAAGGAAGCTATTGATCGCTATGGGACCTCTGTATCGGCCAGCCGCCTTGCCTCGGGCGAAAAGCCCATCCACCGGGAACTGGAACGCGAAATAGCCAACCTGGTCGGCGTCGAAGATTGCATTGTGTACGTGGGAGGCCATGCCACAAACGTAACGACCATTGGTCACTTATTTGGGCCAAATGACCTGCTGCTGCACGATGCTCTCATCCACAACAGTGCCATGCAGGGTTGCTTGCTATCCGGGGCCAGAAGGCTTCCGTTCCCGCATAATGACTGGCAGGCCCTGGACGAGATACTGCACGGTATGCGTCGTCGCTACGAACGGGTATTGATCGTGATCGAAGGAGTCTACAGCATGGATGGTGACATTCCCGACCTGCCCCGTTTCATCGAGGTTAAGAAGCGACACAAGGCGTTCCTGATGGTGGATGAGGCCCACTCTATGGGGGTGCTCGGCCAGCATGGTCGTGGCATCGGTGAGTACTTTGGTATTGACCCCACTGAGGTGGACCTGTGGATGGGCACCCTGAGTAAATCCTTTGCCAGTTGTGGGGGCTACATCGCCGGGAGCAAGGCTCTGGTCGAATACCTCAAATATACAGCCCCGGGCTTCGTTTATAGTGTTGGCATGTCACCGTCGAACTCGGCAGCGGCCCTGGCAGCCATCCGGCTGCTCAAAGCCGAGCCGGAGCGAGTGGCCCGTTTGCACGAGCGGGCGCGATTTTTCTTAAAGCTGGCTGGTGAACGAGGACTAAATACGGGCAAAAGTAAGGACTCGTCCGTGGTGCCGGTCATCGTGGGAGATTCGTGGCCGTGTATGCAACTTTCCCAGGCCCTCTTTGACCGGGGCATTAATGTTCAGCCCATGATCTATCCAGCCGTGGAGAACAACGCCGCCCGCCTGCGCTTCTTCATTACCTGTACTCACACCGAGGAGCAGATTCGCTTCACCGTAGCTACGACGGCTGAAGAGCTGGCCAAGGTCCTTCCTGAGAGGTCATGAGTAGATAATTTCTGTATCTGCTGAAGGAAGCGTAATACGGAGGGGGCTGAAGTCGAGGCTTTAGTCGGGCAAAGGTGCGTAAAAATCGGCTGAAGCCTCGACTCCGCTTGCTCGTACTGGCAGTAAAGCCGTGTTTTGCCTGTCCTCAACCGGTTACGTTCCCGTTTGAATTTTTGACAAGTAACGAAGGGTTTGTTATACTTGTGCAAACGTTTGCACAAGTTGATTAAAAAGACAGGATTCGGTACAATGCCCGTATCGATTAAAGATATCGCCAAAGAAGCCGGTGTCTCCCCATCAACAGTTTCCCGCGCTCTTAATGACCATCCCCGTATCAGTCCCGAAACCAAGGCACAAATTCAAGGACTGGCAAAAACTATGGGCTATGTGCCCAGTGTTATTGCCCAAAGTTTGGTTGCCCAAAAAACGGCCATTATTGGCGTTGCCATTCCAGACGTGCGAGATCCCTACTATGCCGGTATCATCACAGGGATTGAAGAAGAAGCAGAACGACACAATTACCAGTTGTTGATCAGTAGCTTTTACCGGGATCCGGAACGTGAATTGGCGATTGTGCATAATTTTCATCGCCGGCGGGTGGACGGTATCATCATTACCGGCTCTTATATGGAAAAAGTGTATCTAGACTCGGATGGCATCTATTTTCTACCCATCGTCATTGTTCATTCTCAAAATTATCCCTACTCGGTGAGGGTAGACCGCCATTCAGGTACAAAAAAGGTTATTGAGCATTTGCTGGCGCTGGGGCATCGACGCATTGCTCACGTGTCTCAACTTAAAGATGGTTTGGGGCGGCTGTACAGTTATAAAATCTTACTTGAGAAATATGGTATTCCGGTCGATGAGGCGCTGATTGTAGAAGGTGATGGCGATATTACCAGTGGTATTAAAGCCGTGCCTCTTTTGCTTGATATTCCCAATCCGCCCACTGCTATTTTCTGCTTTAATGACTTGACAGCCATTGGCGTGATTAATGCCCTGCGTAGACGGGGGCTGGAAGTTCCCCGTGACATCTCAGTGGTTGGCTTTGATGATCTGGAAATGGCCGCGTACTACCACCCCGCATTGACTACCGTGCGCCAGCCAACCTATAAGATGGGCAAACGAGCCTTTCAAATATTGCTGCAACTTTTTAATGGCGCTAAAGATTTTAGTCCCGAAATCTTTGAAGCAGAATTTGTTATTAGAGAATCTACAGGCCCGGTGGCAACAAAGTAGGTGTAGCATTTTTTTGGGGGGGGTATCTGAATACAGCTATAAAATTGCGGAATTGGGAGGCCGGGCATAGGGATGCCCTCCCTACGAAAGAGACAAATTTTTTTTCTAAAGGAGGTGATGCCAATCAAATAGATAGGTAGAAGGCCCTTTTTTGTTGTTAAATAAATCCAAATCTTAAATTTCAGCATAAGGAGGAACAAGTGTCTAAACATAAAATTCTGGTTTTGTTATTGGTCGGTGTTGTTTTAGTTCTCATTGCCGCGTGTGCTGGCGCAACGCCTGAAACGATCACCATCGTAGAAACCGTGGTCGTTAAAGAAGAGGTGGAAAAGGTCGTCACTCAAGAGGTCGAGGTAGTCAAAGAGGTGGAGGTCGAGAAGGTGGTCACCAAAGAGGTGGAGGTGATCAAAGAGGTTGAGGTTGAAAAAGAAGGGGCTACTCAAGAAGTTAAACTGGTGGCCCGCTGCAAGGCCGCCCCGCCTTACGAGAACGGCCGCTGCGACAATCTGGTGAAGGCGGTTGGCGCAGCTAACGCGGCGTTGGCAGAAGCCGGCGATTCTCGCCGAATTGCCCTTGAACCCATCCAGGACGACGCAGACTGGGGTGATTACAAAACCGAGTTCGAACTCGCCTCCGATGCGGGTGAAGCGCCGGACATCATCGTTTCCGGCCACGAGCACATCGGCGACTGGGCCACGGCCGGTTTCCTGGTTGACATCACCGATGAGATCGGCAAATATCCCGAGTTTGATGATGTGATTGACTCTTTGTGGGAGTCTACCAAGTTAGATGGCAAGATTTGGGGTGTTCCGCAGGACGCCGAAGCTCGCCCGATGTACTACAGTAAACCGCTTCTGCGCGAGTTGGGTTGGACTGATGAGGAGATCGAAAGCCTGGATGAGCGCGTCGCTGCCGGTGAGTTCACCTTGCAAGACATGCTCGATACCGCGGCCGAGGCGGTGGAGAAGGGGATTGTCGAATCGGGCGACGGCTGGTGGCATCGCCCCTCCAATGGCCCTGACTTTCTGTACTACTACTACGGTGCCGGTGGGGTGGTACAGGAAGAAGGTCAGGACGCCCTGATCTTCGATAAAGCGGTTGCCCAAAAAGTTTACGAAATGATGTATGACGCTGCACAGGTGCGCAACATCATCCGGCCCAACAAGTTGGATGGCGACTGGGACTTCCACAAGGAATACACCAGTAAATTTGACAAGGTTGTCTTTGTGTTTGAGGGAACCTGGCGTTGGGCCAGTTGGCACACCAACTACCTGCAAGACATAGGTGGCGAAGATTACCTGTTTGAGAATGTCGGCTTTGCCCCCATCCCGGCCAATGAAGAGGGTACGGGTAAGCCCATCACCCTGACCCACCCGCTGATCTACATGGTCAGCTCGCAGGCCGAACATCCCGACCTGGCTCTGTTGTTGATCTCTAAGGCCACTACCAAGGAACTCAATACCGACTATGCCGTGGCCAGCGGTCACCTGGGGATCTTGAAATCCCAGTCGGACTATCCTCCCTATACCACGGCCAAGTTCTTGAGCGCCACGCTGCCGTTGCTTGAGTACACGACCTTCCTGCCTAACAGCCCCTACTGGAGCGCCTATTCAGAAGCCTACTATCTCGGCATCCAGGCCGTAGAATCTGGCGACCTGACTCCAGAGGAGGCAGTGGACGTGGTGGTCGAGCAGCTCCAGAATGAGCTGGGTGACAACATTATTATCCGCTAATTGTTCAAATGCAGACATAGGGGAGGAGGGCAATACTCTCCTCTCCTTTGCTAAAAATTTGTACTAATTTGAGAATTGGAGATTAGAGATTACGAATTACCAATCTCTAATCTCCACACAATAGAGGAGTCGAATATGTCATCAACAAGTCAACCCATGACGGCTGCATTCCCAGCCAAGACATCAGAGCTGTCAGGCCAGATGTTGGCCATCCTGGGTGGTGTGGTGGCCATCATCTGCTTTTTTCTACCGTGGCTTGGGTTCTTTAGTGGTGGTGGATTTGTCGGCTCGCTGACGGGGCTGAGGATTGGAGCCAGTCCAGTTGTGGCTATGAGTGGCGGGACAGAAGTCTTTCGTGGCTCTCCAACCAGTTATCTGGTGCCGATTGCCGGCCTGATTGTGCTTGGGCTGGTCTTTTTTGCCTACCGGCGTGGACATGTGACCGAAAGAGATGGGGGCATTTTAATTGGCTCCGGTTTAATTCCCTTGCTCATCCTCTTAGGGCAGTTCGGCTCAGCTCAGCGTGACGCGGCGAAAGTAGGCGTAGACATAGAATATCAGTACGGGATGATTGGGGTCTTCCTGGCCTTAATGGCCGTGGTGGTCGCGGGTGTGTTGAATGTACGCGTCGTGGCAGTACGAAAGCCATCGTTCCGAAATACGCTGGGGGCTTATGGCTTCATGAGTCCGGCCACCTTTTTGGTGGTGGTATTCTTTTTCGTTCCGATTGTCCTGCTACTCATCCTCAGCCTGACCGACCTGGCCAGTTCCAACTTCAGCGATCCCTGGACCTTCATCGGCCTGGAAAACTACCGCCGGATGTTCAATGATAAGTTTTTCCCCAAAATATTAGGTAATACCGTCTTCTATGTGGTGATGACCTTGGCCTGTTTCAATGTGGGCCTGGCCCTAATACTGGCTCTGCTGACCGCCCACATCAATCGCCAGGCCAGCTTTTTTTTCCGCCTGCTGTGGTTATTACCCCGTATCACTCCCTCGGTGGTCTACATTGTGATGTGGAAGCGTTTTACCCAGGTGCCACCGTACGGTATCATTAACCAATTTTTAGACTTGTTTGGTATTGACAGGCAGCCCTATTGGCTCAATGAAACGCCCTGGGTGTTTGTCATCCTGGTGAACGGCTTCGTCGGAGCCTCGTTCGGCATGATTATTTTTACTTCGGCCATCGAAGCGATCCCTAAAGACTTTATCACGGCGGCCAAAGTGGATGGTGCTTCCACCTGGCAAATCATTCGTGATATCACCTTGCCCCTGCTCAAATGGCCCCTGCTCTTTGTGACTACCTACCAGACGCTCTCGCTGCTGGTTTCCTTTGAGTACATCCTGTTACTGACCGAGGGAGGACCGGGGCTGTTTACCACCGAAGTGTGGGCGCTGACGGCTTACAAACGAGCCCTGTTTACTTATTTCGGTTCCAATCAATGGGCCTACGGCGCGGCCTGGGGCTTTGTCCTGGTAGTCATTGGGGCCGTGCTGTCTGTGGTCTACCTGCGGGTGTTCCGCTTTAATGAACTGGTGCAGGAACCCAAGATTGACGTGCTGTAGGAGGAAAGCACTATGACAACAACCTTTGAAACCGGTCGTGGCTATGGCGCACGGCGTTCCATTGGCCAAACGATTCCTTACATTTTGCTCGTCATCAGTATTCTGCCCATTGTGATCGGCTATGCCTGGATATTCATCGCTACTTTTTCCCTGCGCACCGAAGGCCTGCTGCCGGTCGATACCGAGGGCAACATCGGCGGCTGGACAATGCAAAACTGGGCGTTCCTGAGCGATCCTGAAGTTTGGCGAGCTACCCTGAACTCGTTCGGCATTGCTATCGGTATGGTGGTCGGGGTCGGGTTTATCTCCTCGCTAACCGGCTACGCCCTGGCCCGGATGAACTTCTCCGGGCGCAAAGGCTTCCTGGGCATGACGTTGCTTTTACACGCCTTCCGCCCCGAGATGCTACTGATTGCCATCTTCCAGGTGCTGCTGTTCATCGGCGGTATTCCGCTAATTGGCGACTGGTTCGGTTTCAACACCGTTGGTGGGGTGGCCCTGGTAATGGTAACCTTAGATCTGCCCCTGGGCGTCTGGCTGATGAAGGGCTTTTTCGACAACCTTTCCTGGGATATGGAGCGAGCCGCGCTCATTGACGGCGCCTCGCGCTTTCGGGTGTGGTGGGAGATCATTATTCCGCAAATTAAGCCCGGCCTGGCCGCGCTGTCCATCTTCACCTTTATCACCGGCTGGAACGCTTACCTGATCCCGTTTACCTTTACCATCGGCTCAAAGGTAGCCAATCTGCCGGTGTTACTGAACCGGTTTTCGGGTGACACCTCTTTGGGTAGTTGGAATCAAGTGGCGGCATTGGGCCTGTTCCAACTCATACCGATCATCATCTTTTTCATCTTCACCCAGGAGATGCTGCTCAATATCTATAGTGGTGGGGCTAAAGGTGGAACGTAATTAGTATTTCAGATTTCAGATTTACGATTTACGATTGGAGCGTTTAATCGTAAATCCGAAACCCGCAGGGCCAGTGTCGTAAATCGTAAATCCATTGAGGAGAAAATTATGAGAATAGAATTTGAAAATCTCACCAAACGCTGGGGGAGTGTGGTGGGAGCCGATTCGATCAACTTGGACATTAAGGATGGTGAGTTCGTGGCTTTCTTAGGCCCCTCGGGGTGTGGGAAGACGACTACCTTGTTGATGGTGGCCGGTATCTACAAACCCACGGCGGGCTATATCCGTTTTGATGATCGAGTCGTCAACAAGGTTGCTCCCAAAGATCGCAACATTGGGATGGTCTTCCAAAGCTACGCGCTTTACCCCCATATGACGGTCTTTAAGAACATCAGCTACCCGCTCAAACTGAAAAAAGTACCCATGAATGAGATGCAGGAGCGGTCACAACGCGTGGCCGACATGATGGGTATTGGCGATTTGATGGATCGCAAGCCGGCCCAACTCTCCGGTGGCCAACAACAGCGAGTGGCTCTGGGCCGGGCACTGGTCAAAGAACCTGACCTGTTGCTATTTGATGAACCACTCTCTAACCTGGATGCTCGCTTGCGTCTCTCGATGCGCAGCGAGATCAAGCGCCTGCAAATGGAGTTGGGCATCACCTCCATCTACGTGACCCACGACCAGGTGGAGGCCATGACCATGGCCGATCGCATTGCCGTGATGAAAGACGGCAAGCTACAAGCTTACGACACGCCAGAAGAACTGTATGACCGGCCACGGACAATGTTCATCGGAGGCTTTGTGGGTAATCCGCCCATGAACTTTACCGAGGTAGAGGTTTCGCAATCAAACGGTAATTTCTATGCCCGTCGCCAAGGTCTCGATCTGGTTGTGCCTCAAGAGCGAGGCGAGAAAGCAGCCGGCAAGGGCGAGGTGGTTATGGGCATCCGCCCCGAAGATGTCACCGTCGTCGACGAGGGTATCCCCGGTGAAGCCTACGTCGTCGAACCGCTCGGCCGGGATGACCTGGTTGATGTACTGGTTGGTGATTCACACATCCATGTCCTGGCCGACCCGGCCTTAGGGTTGAAGCTAGGCGACAAATTGAAGCTTAACTTCAATACTAATAAGGTGCAGTTCTTCGATCCTGAAACCGAAAAATCATTGCTTTGGTAAGCGCGAAGCCGTAGTGAAAAATTTTATCGTCGCTGTCTTTATCTTTGTCCTGGGTCTCATTGCTGTCATCGACTGTAGTGGGCCCTCGGCCAGGGTCAGATTGCCCCCTACGCCCGGTCCTCCCACAGTCGAGGTTGTCTTATCCGGTTTAGATAACCCCCGGGGCGTGGTTATTGGTCCGACCGGTGAGATGTTTGTTGCTGAGGCTGGTACCGGCTATGCTGCGGTCGACCCAACCCAGATGACCGGTAAGTTGACCAAATTCATTGATCGCAACGGTGACGGCGATTTTGACGACGCGGGCGAAACCGAACGCTGGTTTAGCCATTTACCCACCTATAATGCCGAACATTTCACCGGATCTGTGCGGGACGAAGTTGGTGGTCCCGGCGATTTATTGCTGCATCCCGCTGGGCAACTATACCTTACCGTGGATGGCGGCTTTGACAAACAGGCGTTGTTTGAGATCAGTTCCGAAGGACGCATTGGCCGCACCCTGGCTGATCGCAGCAATATGAACAGCATCGCCTTCAGCCTTGATCAGGAGCGTATTTACATTGTTGAAAGTACCTTTAACCGGCTGGCTGAGGTCACTCTGGCTGGCGAGTGGCGCCAGGTTGCCGTTTTTCCCGTGTTAAACAGTGGCCAACAGGCGGTTCCGGCCGGTTTGGCGGTCGATCCCCGCACCGGAGAGGTACTCGTTGCCCTCTTTTCAGGGGCAGTGGTGGCTGACGAAACCGGTGAGATCATCCTGTTCGTTCCCGGCGAGGCTAAAGTGGTACGGGTCAACCCGGAAACCGGTCAATTTACCGACGAAATCACCGGCCTGACCACGGCGGTGGATGTAGCGTTGGACGGTTCTGGGAACCTTTTTGTCGTCGAGATGACGTCGGACTTTGTTGAGCCGTTCCCGAGTAAGTTTGACTTCTTCGACCCGGCTGCTCCCCCGCTTCACGGTGGTTACCGGCGCTTTAGCGGGCGTGTCATCCTCTACCCGGCTGATGGTGGTTCGCCACAGGTGTTAGCCAGGGGGCTTGATACGCCTACCAACATTACTGTAGGCCCGGATGGTGCTTTGTATGTTTCAACTGGACAGGGCACACCGGGCCGTCCGATTCCTGGGCCAGACGGGCCAACCCGGATTACAGGTCAGATTATCAGGATTGCCAACTACCTGCATCAGAATTAAGGCCAGACCAACCACAAAATTCTGGAGTTTTTTATAATGAAAGCCATTATGGTTATGTTCGATTCGCTCAACCGGCGTATGCTGCCCCCCTATGGGTGCGACTGGGTTCACGCGCCCAACTTCCAGCGGCTGGCCGAGGGAACCGTGGTTTTTGATAACTGTTACCTGGCCAGTGCGCCCTGTATGCCCGCCCGCCGCGAGCTACATACCGGACGTTATAACTTTCTGCATCGAAGTTGGGGACCGCTGGAGCCTTTTGACGACTCAATGCCCAAAATCCTCAAAAATAATGGCGTCTATTCCCATCTCATCACCGACCATCCCCACTATTTTGAGGATGGCGGAGCTACCTATCACACTCGCTACAGTAGTTTTGAATTTGTGCGAGGGCAGGAAGGCGATATGTGGAAAGCTCACGTTATCCCTCCTGCCGATATTCCACCCATTACCCGCACCCCATCAGGCGATACATCTGGTGAGCAGGCTCGCCGTATGTGGGAACAGGATTGGATTAACCGTAGTTACATGCCCACCACTGAGGAGCATTCTCAGACCAAAACCTTTAAACTGGGCCTGGAATTCATCCGCACCAATCACCGGGCGGATAACTGGTTTCTGCAACTCGAAACGTTTGACCCTCACGAACCCTTTTTCACCCATCAGCAATATAAAGAGCTCTACCCTCACGATTATGACGGTCCCCATTTTGACTGGCCTTCCTACGCGCCGGTCACGGAGTCACCGGAACAGATCCGGCATGCCCGCTACGAGTACGCTGCCCTGGTCAGCATGTGCGATGAACAACTGGGCAAGGTGCTGGACCTGATGGACGAACTGGATATGTGGCCGGACACGATGCTGATTGTCTGCACCGACCACGGTTTTCTGCTGGGTGAACACGACTGGTGGGCCAAGAACGTGCAGCCCTGGTACAACGAAAACGCCCATATTCCGTTGTTCATCTGGGACCCTCGCAGTGGCAGGCATGAGGAACGCCGCCAAAGTTTAGTACAAATGATTGACTTTCCGGCGACACTGCTGGAATTTTTCGCGCTGCCGCTGCCCCCGGACATACAGGGTATGCCTCTGCGCGACACCATTGCTAACAACACCCCGGTACGGGAAGCTGCCCTGTTTGGTATCCACGGCGGACACGTCAACGTTACCGATGGTCGATACGTGTATGTGCGAGCCCCGGCCAATCCTGAAAACAAACCACTCTACGAATACACCCTTATGCCCACCCACCTTCGCTCTTTTTTCAGCATTGAAGAACTCAAAACGGTCGAGTTAGCCAAACCGTTCAGTTTTACCAAAGGCGTTCGACCCTTAAAATTTGAGGCCCGGCCCTGGGTTAAGGCCCATTCGTTTGGCACGCTATTGTTTGATCTGCAAACCGATCCCGGTCAGGAGAATCCCATTGATGATCCTGACGTCGAGGCGATAATGGTTCTACACTTGCTTCGGCTGATGCGGGCCAATGATGCTCCTCCAGAGCAATTTGAGCGATTAGGTTTGCGTGAGGCCTAATTGAAGACATCAATGCGGAATCCGATTTTGGATTCGTAAAAACTGTTGTCGAAACGGTAACAATACATGGCAGAGTATCATCACCATAGCTGCAACGGATAACTTTTACATATGATCGAAACAATCGAGCAAGCGACCAAGCTACACGACAAATATCAATTTGAAATAAAACTGGATTATGAACTGCTGCCGGACAAGAAGACGCACTACCAAATTTCAACTTATATCTTTGTCCCCACCAGTTTGGGAATTAATGAAAATTCCTATACCAGAAAGATGTTTTATAAAGACGTTCAAAATTACATTCGCCTAAAAACCCCAATCTTGATTTTGAGGGACTTTACCAGCAACTCAGTTTCGCCTCTGATCACGATTGAAAAAATAATCGGGCTTGAGAACTGGGCCGGTAACTCTGAATGTAAAGAACGTCTTTTTACAAATTTTAAATTTTTGGCAGCAATGCTCAAAAGCTCGATTAGAGAGCATTTTAACTTGATCCACAAAAGAATAGCCGAGGCTCCCCCGAATACCAAGATCAATTTAATGATCCATAATTTGGTTGAGGAGTTTTTAGTAGAAACCAAAAATATCGCCGATAAATACCGTACTTTTTTTGCGGAATTTAATTTACCCAATGTCGATCAACAGGTTTTTGCTGCTTACAAATTTACCGATGAATCTATCAGTTTTTTGATCGAAGAGAGCGCGGTAGAAATGTTTCAAATTGTTGAAACATATTTGAAGAAAAGCCATAAAGCTGAATTTCTGCAAAAATTAAGCCAACAGGTCGAAGCTGAGACCAAACATCGTAAGTCGCACGGTTACCGTTCTATCTTAAAAGAGGGGGATGACAACGAAGAATATATATTTCGAGCCTCGGCTTTAAAGAAGTACGCCTCAAGCATTTTGTATTTATCCACGGCTATCCGCAAAGAGGGCAAAAGTCTTGAGCATATATTGTTTGCAGTTTCGGCCGGCTTGTCGATGATATTTGCAACGATCATTGCCTTTTATTTCCAGCAACAATTTGGAAATTTTACTTTCCCTTTTTTTATAGCCCTGGTGGTAGGTTATATGTTCAAAGATAGAATCAAGGAGTTGGGTCGGAGTTACTTTTCAGGCTATCTACGCCATCTCTTATTCGACCGGCGGATTATCATCCGTACGTTGGATGGCCAACATCAGTTGGGGATATTAAAGGAAAAGGTCTCATTTGTTCAAGAAAAAGATATCCCCTGGACCGTTATCGCTGCCAGAAATCGAGACCAGATAACAGATTTGGATAACAACTGGCAGGGTGAATGTGTGATTTGCTACTCTAAAGACATTACCTTATTTACCGATGCTTTTAAGTCAGTATTTGCCGACATGCCAGAGATTACGGGCATCAACGACATTATGCGCTATGACATTCGGGCTTATTTAAAAAAAATGGCTGAGCCTGTTCAAATTAGAAATTATTTGGAAAATGGACAATTGAAAACCGTAGAATGTCACAAAGTGTATCATCTGAATTTCGTTTCTAAATATACCGCCATCTCTTCCCAAAAAGAAAAGATTTACAAACGCAGTCGCCTGGTAATGAATCAAGAAGGTATTAAGCGAGTAGAACATATCCCAATATAGCTCCCTAGAAAATAGCCGATATGCAATACTATTTTGAAGATACGCTCACGGCTACAGATGTCAAACAGTATATTACGGGGTACTATAGTAATTCGGGGTAGGGGCATAGCCTTGTGCCTGCCCCACAGGGCGACCACAAGGGTTCGCCCCTACTCCTAAACGAACAGAATTTTAACATAGCTGAGGGAAATATATGCCGAACCGGTTTCAAGATGAACCAACTATAACTGACCTGATCTCGAAAGATTATCCGGAATCGGAAATTGATCGAAATTTGGCCGTCCGTTACGCGCCTATCATCCAATTTGATGTCCGTGAGCCTTTTTTACCTTCAGTGGTTGGCTACACCGTCTTTCGCGCCAGCGGTCTGTCCCCCTCCTTTCCTCGACAAATTGAGTTGGTTGAGGAAGGACAACCTGAGGCTGTCATCGCTATCGAGTACGCCATCTGGTGGGATTGGGATATCCAGCACCTGTATGAATTGGAGCATGCCTGGGTCTATTTGGATGACCAGGGCGAGGTCGTTCGGGCCGAAGCAAGTTGGCATGGCCGGTTTTACGATATGGCGGTCGATGGTGTTTTGCCCCTCACCGACCAGCGGCTGACCATCCTTTCTGAACCGGGCAAACACGCTTTTGCCCCTATCCGCGATTGGCTCGACCGTCGCCATCCCAAAACCCGCCGGTCGTGCACTCGCTACGCTGGACGCGGCGGGGTCTGGGTTACACCGCGATTTGAGGGAATCATCGATGTGAAGACACCGCTAGGTGACCGGCTGGTTCACACTTATTTGGAAAGATGTGCATTTGAACCGAGTATGGAGTTCAGCCAAGTCTTTTCGATTTCGGCGGAGATGCTGATCCCCTGGCCAGCTTTGTTTGAATGGATCCCCAAACGGGTGGCCTGGTGGGTATCTGAGCTTGAGCAAACTATTCCGCCCCACCAGCGGCGGTTCCTACGTATCGCCCACCGTGGAGCTTCTCAACGGGCCCCGGAGAACACCCTGGCGGCCATCATCAAGGCAGCCGAACTTGGGGCTGATATGGTTGAGCTGGACGCGCATAGCAGCGCTGATGGTGTACCGGTGGTTATTCACGATGCCAATCTGAGTCGAACTACAAACGGTAATGGCTATGTAGAGCAGTACAAGCTCAGTGAATTGAAAGCGTTGGATGCCGGAAACGGGGAAATGATCCCCACGCTGGAAGAAGCTATCGTCTGCTGTCGCCAGCAAGGATTGGGACTATATTTGGAGCTTAAAAGCGGGCGGGTTATCCCGGCGGTGGTCGAGCTAATACATCAATATGAATTCATCGATTTCACTATCATTACTTCATTTATTCCTGATTGGTTAGCAGAAACAAAGGCCTTAGAGTCAAACCTTACAACCAGTGTTCTATTTGGGGCTGTCAATATCGATGCTGTGGCTTTGGCCCAGGCTGTCGAGGCCCAGTATGTCCACCCAGCCTGGGAAAATCAAGGGCCTGAACCTCATCGTTTACTGACGCCCGAATGGATGGCCAACGTGCGCGCGGCGGGACTTGGCATCATTTGTTGGCATGAAGAACGCCCGTCCGAAATTGCTGCGCTCTGTCGGCTCGGTGTGGATGGTATCTGTAGCGATGCCCCTGAATTACTACTCTGAAAACCCGTTTGTGAGAAAGGGAAAAAAATGATTTCAAGCACCAACTTTGACATCATGATGATTGGTCACTTTGCCAAAGACCGACTGGTCATTGACGGCCGTGGCGAGATTGCTTCCGGCGGCGCGGTCTACTATGGGAGCATCGCGGCCCGGCGGCAAGGGATCAACGTAGCCGTGGTAACGCGCTTACATCCCGACGACTTTCTCCTCCTAGAAGAACTCGAACAAGAAGGCGTAAAGGTTTTTCCTGTCCCCGCCCAGGAAACTAGTGGCATTGAAAATATCTACAACTCAGCCGACATGGAACGGCGCATTTGTAGACCACTGGGCTTCGCCGGTTCATTTCAATGGCCCGATATTCCAAATGTACCGGCCCGGATTTATGCCATTTTGCCAATTATTGCGGGCGAGGTAACCTTGGAGCTACTCAAAATGCTCGCTCAGCGTGGTCCGGTGGCCTTAGATATTCAGGGCTTTGTGCGGGTTCGAGAGAATGACCACCTGGTTTTTAAGCAGTGGCCGGAAATGGAGGAAGGCCTCAAATATGTAAGCTATCTCAAAGTAGACCGGGCTGAGGCTGAATTACTGACCGGGTTGACTGACCTGGCCACAGCCGCTCGTCGTCTGGCTGAGTACGGCCCGCGTGAAGTCGTTGTCACTCAATCGTCAGGTGTAACTGTTTACGCCGGTGGGCATATCTACCAGGCTCCCTTCAGCCCACGCTCGCTGACCGGACGCACCGGTCGTGGTGATACTTGTTTTGCCACCTACCTGGGCCGGCGGTTGACTGCTTCCCCAGAAGAGGCCGCCCGTTTGGCTGCGGCCGTTACCACCCTTAAACAAGAGCAGCCGGGACCTTGGCGTGGACCCCTGGCCGAGGTCGAGGTATTGATGGCCCGCACCCCGGTTTCATTAATCAATTAATCGCCGGTTCCGGTAGATACAGATTGGCTTGTTTTGTGGAGTTACCAAATCAGCCCCCAGGCCAGCTACGTGGTGGCCTTACGCCAATTTAGTATCGTGATTGGTGTAATTATTGGTTCGTTTCTCTTTCGCGAGCCTGCCCCCGCTTTACGGATTAGCGATTCACTGGCCATTGTGGGCAGGATTGCTTGCATTGCCTTGGCCGGCCAGGAGTCCTTTTCGTAGGCCCCGCATCCCCATGCGGGGGCCGGGCATAGGGATGCCTCTCTACGGGAGAGATAACTTGAACCACTTGTTTACTGTACGTTCGCTTATTTTTTCCTGAATAGGTGAAATTTATTTGCCACTTCTGCTTAATAATATTCAGTAAAAACACCTGTTTACCCGAATAATCTTCGGTGCACTCTAAATGGGCCTATTCTAGT
>DAOUMU010000274.1:0-17771 GCA_034409055.1 Anaerolineae bacterium | reverse complement strand
GGACCAGAGAGGTAGGGGCACAAGCTCAAGGTGGCGATAAGTCAACCTCACCCTGTTCCCCGCGTAAGCGGGTCGATTTAAAATTTTCAGCAAAACAAGTGGCGAAAAAACGCAATTCGGCTATAATAAGCGGGCAACTTTGTTGCGGGCGCAGGCCGAGGAGACCGGGTGCTGCGGGGCGGGTCCTGGAACAACAATAGAAACAATGCCCGTTGTGCCCGCCGCAACAGGAATCACCCAGACAACAGGAACAACAACAACGGTTGTCGGCTGGTCTCCCACATTTTTTTACCAGGTCGTGAGTTTTATCGAACGGCTGTGTCGTGAGTTTTATCGAACGGTCCCTGCCGGCAACCCACAGGGCGCAAGCTGTATCACGGGTTGGCCCTTCGGGCGGATGCGTGGTCGAGGCATTAAAAAATGGCGCGGCCTGTCTGCTCCCCAGGGAGCAGAGCCCCCACAAGAAATTTCCGGGGGGACGCCTGGCCGGTGCTGCCAGGTGCAGCACCGGGCAAATATAAAAAAGCCACGTCCCCTCTGGTAGCTTCTAAAGCGAACGTTGGGGCGTGGCGTTTTTATGGAATTTTAGAAAATAATCGGGGAATAGCTGGCCGGGCATGGGGATGCACGGCCTGGCCCCCTGCTGTAGGCCGGGCATCCCCATGCCCGGCTTACAGCAGGGGAAACGCCGGCTGCTAATAGTAGGCCGGCATGGCCGCCCGCTCCAGGGCCTCATGCATTTCTAAACCCATGCCCGCGCCCAAAGCGACACAGGCAATGGGGTTATCGGCTATGTAGCAGGGCACACCAATCTGCTCGGTTAACATCAGGTCCAGGTTTCGCAGTAGAGCCGTGCCGCCGGTAATGATCAGGCCCCGGTCAATAATATCAGAGGCCAGTTCAGGCGGTGTTTTTTCCAACACACTTTTAACCACCCCACAAATAGCCGCCAGCGGTTCGCTCATGGCTTCGGTGACCTCATCAGAGGTAATCTTGATTGTTCTGGGCAAACCGGCCACCTGGTCCCGTCCTTTTACGACCATTTCCATCGGCTCTGCCATAGGGGTGGCGCTGCCAATATTAATCTTGATTTCTTCGGCGGTTTGTTCGCCGATAATCAGGTTGTATTTGCGCCGCACGTGGTTGATAATGGCCTCATCCAGTTTCATGCCGGCAATCCGTACTGAATTGCTGGTCACAATGCCATTCATGGCAATAACGGCCGCTTCGCTTGTCCCCCCTCCAATATCAACGACCATGTTGCCGGTTGGGGTATCAATGGGCATACCGGCGCCAATGGCTGCGGCCAGGGGCTCGGGAATGGTATAAGCCGGCCTACGGGCTGCTTTTCGGGCCGCATCTTCCACGGCCCGGCGTTCCACGCTGGTAATGCCCACCGGGGTGCTAATCATCACCTCAGGCGGGAACAGCCGGAAACGACCCACCAGACGCTCGATATAAAAATCCAGCATCCTTTCGGTCACGTAATAATCGGCAATCACCCCATTGCGTAAGGGGCGGGTAATCTCGATGGCTTCGGGCACACGTCCTAACATAGCCAGGGCTTCCTCGCCAATAGCCACAATGCGGTCCTCATTTTGCGAGATAGCCACCACAGAGGGTTCTTGCAAAACAATGCCCCGCCCTTTCACATAAATTAAGATACTACATGTACCTAAATCAATCCCTATCTTTTTTTCAAGCATATATGACTCCGAACAACGCTCAACCCTGAGGTCGAGCCATTCAGCAAAACTTTCTTAAATTGTAATTCAAATTGAGGATTGAGCAAACAGACCCCAACGTCACAAAAAGGCCAGGAGCCATTAAAAACAACTCCTGGCCTCAACAAGATGTCAGATCAAATCTATCTTCTCAAAAAGTTAGGGGCGAGGCAACTCGGAGAGCAGGTTGTTTGCTCCGAGACCTTCAATCCGAGTTGCCTCGCCCCTACCCCACCCCGAATTATTGAGATGATACAGATCAAATCCAGTATCCTCGCCAAAAGTAAGGGCGAGGCAAGAAGGATTATGAAGAGAAATCTTCTCCAGGCCGGGTGGGCCCCGGACCACGGTCTCGTCTGTAGCGACGCCGGGCCACCTTGAGGCGGATAAGCGAACGGCGTAGGGCAGATTCGGCCCGGGCAAAATCGATGGTCTCCCCCTTTTTTGCCTTGGCCAACAGTTCTTCCGCCCGCTCGCGGGCTGCCTCGGCCCTGGTCACGTCAATTTCGCCAGCATGCTCAGCCGAGTCGGCCAATACAACCACGTGATCGGGCTGTACTTCCATAAAGCCACCGCCAATGGCAAAGAATTGATCTTCCTCACCCTCTTTCTTTACTTGAAGCTCACCGTAGTTCAGGGCGGTTAGTAAAGGCGTGTGGCGGGGCAAGATACCTAACACACCTTCGGATCCCGGCGCAATGACCATATTTACATAATCATCGAACAATTTACGTTCGATGGTCAGAATTTCAAGACGCAGCATTACCATTAGCCAAACCTACTCATTTTGCCCATTTCTGGCCCGCTCAAACACTTCGTCAACGTTACCGGCCATGTAGAAGTGCTGTTCTGGCACGTCATCCAGTTCACCCTCCAAAACCTTCTTAAAGCCGGTCACGGTCTCCCCGACAGGCACGTAACGACCAGGCCGGCCGGTAAACTGCTCGGCCACATACATAGGTTGTGAGAAGAAGCGTTGAATTTTACGGGCCCGAGCCACGGCCAGTTTGTCATCCTCTGATAGTTCATCGATGCCCAAAATGGCGATGATATCTTGCAGGTCTTTGTAGCGTTGCAGGACTCGTTGCACCCCGCGGGTCACTTCGTAATGTTCTTTGCCAACCACCAGCGGATCAAGAATGCGACTGGTTGAGGCCAGGGGATCGACGGCCGGGTAGATCCCCAACTCGGAAATGGAGCGTTCCAGGGCAATCGTGGCATCCAGGTGAGCAAAGGTGGCCACGGGTGCGGGGTCGGTGTAGTCGTCGGCCGGTACATAGACAGCCTGCATACTGGTGATCGAGCCTCGGCGGGTGGAGGTGATCCGTTCCTGCAGCTCCCCCATTTCAGTCCCCAGGGTGGGCTGGTAACCAACGGCGCTGGGCATCCGGCCCAATAAAGCCGATACTTCCGAACCACTCATGACGAAGCGGAAGATGTTATCGATGAAAAGGAGCACGTCCCGGCCTTCATCACGGAAATACTCGGCCAGGGTTAAACCGGCTAAACCTACCCGTAAACGCACGCCAGGGGGCTCATTCATCTGGCCAAAGACCATACAGAGTTTATCCAGAACCCCCGCTTCTTGCATTTCTTGGTAAAGTTGGGTCCCCTCACGGGTGCGCTCCCCCACTCCGGCAAATACAGAATATCCCCCATGTTCGCGGGCCAGAGAAGCAATAAGTTCCATAATGATAACGGTCTTACCAACCCCAGCCCCGCCAAATACCCCTGTTTTCCCGCCCTTGGTAAAGGGGGCAATCAGGTCAATCACTTTGATGCCGGTTTCGAACAGTTCTGCCTGGGTTACTTGATCTTTAAATTCGGGAGCAGGACGATGAATAGGGTAATAGGTGTCGCTTTCAGCCGGGCCTAGACCATCTACGGGACGTCCCAAAACATTGAAAATACGGCCCAGCGTCGATGGCCCAACAGGTACGCTGATCGGAGCACCGGTATCCACAGCAATTTGACCGCGGCGCAAACCATCGGTGGCGTCCATGGCCACCGTGCGTACAATATCGTTGCTCCTATGCTGCTGCACTTCCAAGATCAGGGACTCCTGGTCCTCCCGCTCGATTTCCACAGCGTGGTAGATTTCGGGTAACTGTTCCGATGGAAATTCCACATCTACAACCGCGCCCAGTACTTGCGACACGCGGCCTATCGTTCCTTTCGCCATTCAATCCTCCTAAGCTTAATTGCTAACTGCTCATTGCCAGCGCTTCGGCGCCACCGGCGATGTCTAACATTTCTTTAGTGATGGCCTCTTGACGAGCCTTGTTATAGGTTAGGGTCAAGTCATCGACCAGGTTATTAGCGTTTTCAGTTGCGTTTCGCATAGCCACCATGCGCGCTGAGTGCTCGCTGGCCAAAGCTTCCAACAGGGCCTGATAAATCTGCAATTCGGTAAAACGAGGTAGGATGGTATCAAGCAACGTCGCCGGTTCGGGCTCATATAGATATTCGGTCGTAACCAGGGTGGTTTCTTGATCCAGGTACTCGCTCATCACCTTACTGGCTACATAGCCGGTGCGGATAGGCAACAATAGCCGAATTGTCGGTTCTTGCACCAACGTGTTGATGAAATCCGTATAGGCTAGATAGACCTCATCGTAATCACCGGCCAGAAAACCATCAATGGCCAGCCGGGCAATCGGCGTGATATCGAGCGCCGTTGGGCGGGCGGGTAAATCGCTAAACTCAGCGATAACGGTACGTTGGTAGCGCACCATAAAATCACGTCCTTTACGCCCTACGGTAATCAGTTTGGCCTCTGCCCAATTTTGCTCGGCCATAAAGCGGGTGGTAGCCCGAATGATATTACTGTTATAAGCGCCCGCCAATCCTTTATCGGCGGTGATCAAAATAATGGCGATATCTTTAATTTCGTCTCGCCGGGTCAGCAAAGGATGAAGTTGTTCTGTCTCGCCTCTTTGAGCGGCCAGATGGGTTAAGATTTCCCACGCTTTAGCCGCATAGGGCCGGGAGGCAAGCGCTTGCTCTTGAGCCCGACGCATTCTTGAAGCGGCCACCATCTGCATCGCTCGTGTTACTTGAGCAATATTTTTTACACTTCTGATACGTCGTTTGATTTCGCGAATAGAAGCCACAGGTTATCCTATTTTTTAGTTCAATTTGTCTTTGGAATATCGTATCCCGCAGATTGATTGTACTCTACCAGGGCTGATTTGAGGGAGGCCTCTATCTCATCCGTCAACGCTTTTTGGCTGGCGATAGATTGGCCAACCTCTGGATGGTTGGATTTCATAAACTGGAGCATATCAGCCACATAACTCTGAACCTGATCAACCGGCACAGTTCTGCCGAAACCTTCGGTCATAGCATAAATGGAAATTACCTCGTCTGCCAGGGACATCGGTTCGTACTGGGGCTGCTTTAGGATCTCGGTCAGGCGCAAACCCCGCTCGAGTTGTGCCCGGGTCGTTTTGTCCAGATCGGAGCCAAATTGGGCAAAAGCGGCCAACTCACGAAACTGAGCCAATTCCAATCGCAACTGACCGGCTACCTGCTTCATGGCCTTTGTCTGGGCATCACCACCCACCCGGGATACAGACAAACCGGCGTTTACCGCTGGGCGCTGACCGGCATAGAACAGGTCGCTTTCCAGATAAATCTGGCCATCGGTAATAGAGATCACGTTGGTGGGAATATAAGCACTCACGTCGCCGGCCAATGTTTCGATAATGGGTAAGGCCGTTAAAGAGCCGCTGCCATTCTTTGGGGAAAGCTTGGCCGCTCGTTCTAACAGGCGGGAATGTAGATAAAATACGTCACCCGGGTAGGCTTCACGTCCGGGCGGGCGGCGTAGTAGCAGTGAGATCTGGCGGTAGGCCCAGGCATGCTTACTCAGGTCATCATACACGAGCAGGGCTTCTTTTCTCTTATCCATAAAATACTCGCCCATCGCACAACCGGCGTAGGGGGCGATATATTGCATCGGGGCCGGGTCGGAAGCACCAGCCACAACCACAATGGTATGGTCCATAGCCCCGTACTTTTCTAGAGTAGCCACGACCTGAGCGACCTGGCCTTGCCGCTGACCAATGGCCACGTAAATACAGGTCAGGTCTTTACCCTTTTGGTTGATAATGGTATCAACGGCCAGGGCCGTTTTACCTGTCTGCCGGTCGCCAATAATGAGCTCACGTTGACCACGACCAATAGGTATCATCGAGTCGATGGCTTTGATACCGGTTTGCACCGGTGTATCGACATTGGCCCGCTCGATAACACCGGGCGCAATCTTTTCAATGGGATAATAGCCATCGTTTTGAACGGGGCCTTTGCCATCAACAGGCTCGCCAACGGCATTAACCACGCGGCCAATCAGAGCCTCGCCGACCGGCACAGAGGCAATACGTCCGGTGCTTTTAACCGTGTCACCTTCCTCGATGTGCTCGTAATCGCCCATAATCACCGCCCCGACCTGGTCGGTTTCCAGGTTCAGGGCTATGCCCAACACCCCACCGGGGAACTCCAGTAGCTCGGTCGCCATCACATTGGTCAGGCCACTCACTCGAGCAATACCATCACCGACGCTGATGACCGTCCCCACGTCAGCGTATTCAATTGGAGCCTCAAACTCCTCTATTTGTTGGCGTATTCGGGCGGTAATGTCGTCTAATTTTATAACCATCTTGCCTCCATTACGTTTGGACGTCGAACGTTTTAACGTTCTAACGTTTAACCCCTAAGGCGTTGCTCATTGCCTCAAAGCGGGTGGCAACACTGCCATCAATGACCCTGTCGCCAACCTGTACGATAGCACCGCCGATAATAGCGGGCTCAACGTTGAAGACGAACTCCAGGTTGTCTCCATATTGCGCTCGTAGCTTTTGGCGAAATTGCTCTTTATCACCGTCGGATAGGGCCATAGCCGTGGTAACATGGGCCACCTGAACTTGTGGCCCACCTCGCGACATCTGCTCTAAATCAACAAAAACTTGACCCAGCAGACCAATGTCGCCATTCTTCAACAGGGTATATAGGAAATTACGGATGCCTGGCTCGCTATCCGAGGGCATAATCCCATCCAACTCCTTTTGTCTGTCGCTAAAAGGACGATCTGAATCTTGCAGAATTTTAGCCAGCTTAGGGCTATCAGCCAGCTTGTCTTGCACAAGACTCAGGGTTGTTAGCCACTTTTCTAACGCCATGCTGAAAACAGCGGTCGCATACTTCCGCGAAAGCTCTTTTGCTTTCACGATGCATCTCCTAAATTAGCTAAAAATTGGTCTACTAATTTGCGTTGCGCGTTTTCGTCAATTGCCTCACCCACAACCTTGCGCGTAATTTCCAGTGACAGACTGGCTGCCTGGTTTTGCAGATCGGCCACAATTTGCTGTCTTTCCTGTTCGGCTTCTTCTCTGGCTCGGGCCTTAATCTCTTCGGCCTCTTTTTGGGCCGCAGCCAAAATATCCTGCCGCACCTTTTCGGTCGCTTCGGTTACTTTGCGGGCTTCGGCCTGGGCCTCTTCACGCGCTTTGACCAGCTCTTTTTCAAATTCGGCTCGCTGCCGAGCCGCTTCTTGAGCCGCCTTATTGGCGGCGTCCAAACCTTCGGCAATGCGCTGCTGGCGTTGGGCTAACATGTTTTTGACAGGTTTGTAAAGAAACATCTGCAGTAGCACTACCAGCAGGGCAAAGTTAACAATATAAGCAATAAGCCCAAAAAAACTAATACCTAATGCTTGCAAGTTACGCCTCCTCTTTTCTCTGCTGTTCGCGTATGTGGTCAATCAAATAGGGCCAGGCCTATTTGGCCGATGAAACCTTAGACCACAAACAGAAGGATGAGGGCGACCACCAGGGCATAAATAGCGACTGCTTCGGCAAAGGCAATGCCGATAAACATGTTCACCTGGATTTGCCCCTGCGCCTCAGGATTGCGACCAATGGCCTGTAAGGCACCCATAGCCAGAATACCAATACCCAGGCCAGGGCCTATAGCCCCCAACCCTATGGCCAGACCAGCAGCTAACAATTTCAAGGCTTCAGCATCCATAATTCATTTGCCTCCTACGCTAAATTTATTTTTAATTTTTTAGATTGCGCTTGACCAGTTCTGATTAGACAGACTTTAGCTTGTGCTAAAGGAGTCGAGGCTGTGCGAAGCCTCCCTGTGGGATCAGCCGGGGATTCGAGGCCAACGACCGGCTGAAGCCTCGACTCCATACCTATTAGAGGTGGGTTCACCGAACGTTTACAAACACAGAGCCCGCAACACCCAACTGACTAACCAACTGACCAACCTAATGCTCTTCACCATGATGGTGAGTGGCTGTTGAAAAGAACACCAACGACAAGATAAAGAAAACAAAGGCTTGAATAAGACCAACGAATATTTCAAGGCCAAAGAAAACCAGGATCAATAGGACAGATACTAAGGACGAAATAACAATCAAGACCACTTCACCGGCGAAGATGTTGCCAAAAAGTCGGAAGGAGAAAGAGATAATTTTGGCAAACTCACTGACCCCTTCCAGCAGGCCGACAAAGAAGTCGATGATGCCCATGAGAATACCTTTTTGGGCAAAGGCATTTAACCGGATGAAGTGACCAAGGTGACCGAACAAACCTCGCTCCCAAATCCCAAATACCTGAACCAGGACCATGGTGGTCAAAGCCAGGCCAAAGGTCAGGTTCAAATCACTACTGGGGGCACGGAAAATAGGGACAATGACGACCTCTGCTTTTGCCTCTTCACCCTCGTGAGCTTCACCTTCAGCCTCGTGAGCTTCTTCAACGTGTAGCGAGTCTGGACCACCGATGATAAATACTTTTTCCACCGGAATACCCTCATGGTCAGTAGGGTGAACGAAACCAAAACTACCCAGCAGCGGCGTCAACAGGCTAAACCAGTTAGCAAACAGCAGATATATAAAGATAGTAGCCAAAATGGGGAAGAAAGTTGGTGCCCATTTTTTGGGAGCAATAGAAGTAATCAGGCCATCCAGGCCCTCAATTAAAATTTCTACGATGTTTTGCAGACCGGTTGGCTTTTCTTTGAGATTACGGCCAACCACAAAGGCTATCACGATAATGATGATAGATAGAATAATTGAGGTGAAGAGTGCATTGGTCACCGGTCCCAGGCCGATGGGCTCGGCTGCCACCTCGATGGCAGCCCGTTCAACCGGAAGAATATAATTGCCCAGGATGATAACGACCAGCGTGACTACCAAACCAATAATGATTTTTGTGATCATACCCTGTGCCACCTTTGTCTATTATTACTCAATATGGGCTGGCTGGCTACTTTGACTCATTTACCGTGCGATAAATTGTGTACATGGCAAATACAATCCCCAAGATCATCAAGACAAGCATAAGCCAAGGGGTCGTGCCCAGTGTTCTATCTAACCAGATACCTGCACAAAGCGAACCAAAAACTGAGCACACCAAGATACCACTGATTTGCATGGCCAGTTGATAGCCCTTGAGTGGACCCAGATACTTTTTCACCTGATAAACCCAGGTGCCTTTTTACTTTATATGTAAGGTTTCTTGAATAGCAACGCGGCGATTATACCACGCCCCCCTATCTTTAGCCAAATAATTTGTGCGGAGTTTCTCTAATTGCCAATCATGTACGCCGGCAGCAACGATGGTGAAAAGTGATTCCTTTGCTTGACGCTAATTTCACAATCAAGTCCGATATTATACGGCTTTTCTTCTTTTATTCAAACCCTGACAACAATTTCAGCCGGGCATAGGGATGCCCTCTCTACGCAAGAGAGGCTTTCTCATAGGGATGCCCTCTCTACGCAAGAGAGGCTTTCTCAAAGGGATGCCCTCTCTACGCAAGAGAGGCTTTCTCTACGAGAGCGATAAATTTTGCGTTAGTTCACTTTCCGGGCGGCCAATCGGTTGCTACAGGGCCTAAAGTCCTATGACTTTAATAGCAAAGTTCACGTCCTATTTACAGATAATTACCTTCTTCTGTTTTATAATATTATAGAAGAAACATACCGCGAACAGATCTTTCGACAATTTGTTTATAGGGTTTGTAACGATGAAAAAGATATTGGTAGCCTGTGATCATTCTCGAATTGACAGGTCATTGCGCCGTAGCCTGGCCCACCTGGTAAAATCATGTGAGATTACAATTGTACATAATGGTTATGAGGCTTTCAGTGAACTCAGTGACCAGGCCT
The DNA here is from genome assembly GCA_034409055.1 of Anaerolineae bacterium. Taxonomy (GTDB): domain Bacteria; phylum Chloroflexota; class Anaerolineae; order 4572-78; family J111; genus DAOUMU01. The sequence goes on along the minus strand of DAOUMU010000274.1, from coordinate 7,868 downwards.
TTGATTTGTGTGTTATTGACTTTTTGCTGCCGGGCCTCGATAGTTTAGAGTTGGTGGAAAGTATCCAGTATATTGACCCAGGGGTGCCGGTTATCTTGATGCTGGAGCAGGCCCATAAGACTGTCTGGAATACGGCCCGTCATCTCAAGGCCCAGCCCCTTGTCCGCCCTTTTAAACCGCTCAGATTTTTACGGCTGGTGGATAAACTCCTGCTTGGACATCTGAATCATTACCGTGAATTAGCAAAAAAAGACGAAATCACTATCAATTGGGAAATTATCCCCAATACTTCCACGCTATTAAGCCGCCAGGATGAATTTTGTGGTGTTAATTGATAAGGGGATCATTTGCTTAAATCCCAGGCGCATGGTAGATTTCCGATATAGCTGGCTTGGTTTCCAGGGCAAAACGTAGGTAAGGCAGTTCCGGTTTTGCCTCGAGTACTAGCCTAAATCGCTGCAACGGCTTGTTTGGTTGCAGCGATTTTTGTCATGAGGGCTCAACGTGAGAATAAGGAGTTTATGGATGAACTACATATCCCCCTCTCTTGGTAGGGCGATGACAATCATAATCATATTGACCGCAGTCAGTTTGGCCTGTGCTATACCCGGCCTGGGTAACAATCAACCGGCTGCCAGTGGAACCGGCCCGGTGGTCACCATCTCCAGCCCAACTGCCGGCCAGAAGTTAGAACCGGGCCGCGAGATCAAAGTTCAATCGAGTTCGGTTGATGCGGTAGGGGTGGCCCGGGTCGAATTGGTGGTTGATGGGCAGGTGGTCTGGGTTGATGCGAATGCCCAACCTGAGCCCGGCACCCCTTTTATCGTGGCCCAACCCTGGCTGCCAGAGACGCCCGGCTCCCACGTGCTTCAAATACGGGCATACAATACGGCCAATGTAGCTGGTCAGTCGGAGCCACTAACCGTGGCAGTGGTGGCCGCTGCCCAGGCAGCCGATGACTCGTTACCAACTGCTACAGTGGAGCCTGAAGTAAACGTGCCAACAAACACGCCCATCGCTGTGATTGAAGATGCTCCAACCGCGACGATGCCCCCTCTGCCCACGCCAACCCGGCCATCAGCGACACCCACCCCAGCCGCCCCCACCCCGACCCGCACTGCAACACCCACGCCCGGTACCTTTACGTCCACGGGTCTTAAGCCGGACGGCCGGTTTAAAGACATCTGGGAGGAATTAGACGCTGGCGAGAGTCGTCTGGGGTATCCCACCGGCCCGGAGATTACCGGCCGTGATTTTGCCAAACAATATTTTGAAAAGGGCATGATGTATTGGTGGGATAGTCCCGACGATCCTGACTATATTTGGGTGATCGACTCGCCGGAGGCGGATTTGAACAGCGGCGCTACTTCAAATCGCTATGTTGACGACTGGGATGGTGATGAGGCGTACGCCTGTGATGCGGCCCGGAGTAATAGCGACAAAGGTCCGGTGCGTGGCTTTGGCAAACTTTGGTGCGAACGGCCTGAATTACAAGCCCGCTTGGGCAACCCGCGAGAACGGGAAGTGGGTTCCGGGGGGAACCCACCCTATGGGTATGTACAGTTTTACCAGGGCGGGGTAATGCTTTACAACCCCATCAATGGCGAGGTGTTTGTTTTGTTCGATCAGGGGGATTGGCAGCGGTTTAGCTGGTAGCAAGCAGAGTAGCAAGGTAGCAGGTGGCAGGGTGGCAGGGTGGCAAGCAAGGTAGCAGGTGGCAGGTTTGCTACCTTGTTACTTTTGCTACTTTGCTACCTGATGCGCCTGGCGTACAATCTCTACAATATACCTGATTTGTTCCCCGGTAAGTGATGAAGCCGAGGGCAGATAAAAGCCGCGTTGGCACAACATCTCAGACACCGGGTAGCGTTGTCCTTTAAAGGCTTCGTAGTAGATCGGCTGGAGGTGCATCGGGATAAAGAAGGTCCGAGTTTCAATGCCTCGGCTGGCCAGGTAAGCCCGTAACTGGTCACGGGTCATACCAAACTCGTCTTCGACCAATATCGAGTACATCCAGAAGACGTTTTTGACCCACTCTGCTTCCGGTGGGGTAACAATGCCCGGAATCTCCTTGAGTAATTTCGTATAAAGGGCTGCATTGTGACGGCGATTTTCGATAAATCGACTCATCTGCTCGGTTTGAGCCAGGCCAACTGCTGCCTGTAAATTGGTCATGCGATAGTTGAAGCCAACGTATTTGTGCCAGAAATGGCGTTCGCTGGAAAAGGCATGATCGCGCAGGTTTTGGGTCAGGGCGGCTAAGTTAGTATCATTGGTGGTAATCATGCCTCCCTCGCCGGTGGTGATGATTTTGTTGGCGTAAAAGCTAAATCCACCGGCATGCCCCAATCCACCGGCCCGGCGACCTTTATACTCTGCCCCGTGCGCTTCGGCGGCGTCTTCCAAAACAAAAAGGCCGTGCTTCTCGGCCAATTCCATAACCGGATCCATATCCACAGGATGGCCATAGGTGTGCACAGGAATAATGACTTTTGTTTTGGGGGTGATTTTGTCGGCCAACTGCTCGACATCCATATTCCAGGTGTAAGGTTCCGAGTCGATCAAGACCGGTGTGGCTCCGGTGTAAGCCACCGCATTGATGGTGGCAATCATGGTGAAGGTGGGCAAAATCACTTCATCACCGGGCTCCAGGCCCAGAGCCGCCAGGGCCAGATGGAGGGCAATTGTGCCGTTAGCGCAGGCGATACCGTAACGACAACCGCACTCGGCGGCGAACTTTTCTTCAAAAACCGGAATATATTTACCCGCCGAGGAAATCCAATTGGACTCTAGACAGTCCAGGACATATTTTTGTTCATTGCCGTTCAAAGTCGGCTCACAAACCGGAATAATCTTGCTGCTTAAGTCCAATTGTGAGACCGGGATACGTTTGATCGAGACTGACAACTCCGGGTCTTTGCCCGGAATAATAGCGGCCAACTCTTCCCCTAAATCTTCCGGGGTAATATTTGACGGTTGTAGCATCTTAAACATAAGCTCCTTCTCTTTTTTAAGCTACTTAACTTCCGGCAATCAGCCGGCGGCTTGTGCCGAGATGTTGAGGATTAACCGTTGGGATGATGGTCACTTCGGCCAATTGACCTGATCCTCTTGATCGTGCCAGTTCCATAACCCCCACAATAAGCAGATCAGGGCCAAGCCACTGATAGCTGCCGAAACAAAACCGGTGGCCATCAGTCCCCCTGCCAACCATACTGGCCCGCCGACGAGCGCCCCAACAACCCGCCCCATGCTCGCCGCTGCCAGGAAGGCCGACATCATCGTCGCTCGGGCGCCGGGCAGTACTTCGGTGAAGAGGGACAAAGAGGTGACGATGGTAAACTCAAAAGTGAGGAAGGTGATAAACAAGCCCATCAGGGCCAGGGGCAACGTCCGACCGATCAGGGGTAACAGGGCGTAACTCAGGGCCGATAACGTCAGGGCAATCATAGTGGCCCTTTTTAGCCCTAACCGGTCGGCGATTGAAGCGGTTAGTGTCTCCCCCAACAGTTCAGCCACTCCGATAACGGTGGTGGCCATCCCGAGCACGATAACACTCAAAAGAAAAGCCTCTTCCAGCCAAACACCGTATACCACAAACAAGTTATCGTTGGCGATGCTGGCCAGAAAACTAAAGCCAATGCCACCCAGGGCCGCTGGTTCACGCCGTAACCGGTTCCAGGCTGTTTGGAAACCGATCCCAGGACCAGCTTCCGCCGGCCGGTGCCCATCGGGAGGGATAACCAGGCCCAGCCCGGCTACACTGAGCAACCCCAGGCCACCCAATACAAAAAAGGGGGCTTGCCAACCCAACCGATCGATCAATAACCCTATCAAGGGGATGCCGATCAGTGAACTACCGGCCCAACTAAATTCTATCATTCCAATAACCAGGCCTCGACGCCGGTAGGGGACCCGTTCACCCACGTAGGCTTGTAAGGCCGGATCAAAAATGCTTTTACCCAACCCGGCCAGAAACAGGGCGACCAACAATACCCCATAGAATGGCAATAGGCCGCCGGCCAACATGCCCGCAGTCAGCAGTCCCAGTCCAACTAACATCATGATCCGGTAACCCCCCCAGCGGTCGCTGAGTGGACCAAAGAGTGGACTCAAAATACCGGTCACCTGGTTAACGGCAATCAGCGAAGTAATGGCTATCAGCGGCACCCCTAAACCCCGGCTAAGAGCCGGGGCAAAGGGGTAAGGAAAGCGCCGAGAGATATTCAGAAAGAGACGCCCCAAAGTAGCCACACCGACCTGCCAGGCCAAGTGGCGTGCAGGTACGGGAGCAACCATCGTAGTCAGTTGGTCGGACATAATGCAGAGGATTGTAATCCGAAGCGGAGAAAAGGCAAGTATTTGCCAGTGAGAGGATATTGCTCCCAGGGCAAAAACCAGTCGAGACGGCCACACATCGGCCACGTTAAACAAAGCACTCAAAAACGCCCCGACCACAAAGCCAATTTGCACCGACATCGTCAACCAGGCCGCGCTACCGGGGCTTAAATCCCAGGCTTAATCGCATAGAGGTTAGTATTCTATCAGCTTGCATACAATTCAACAAGACTGGACAAAACCTGTATCTACCCTTAATAGATGACATTTATCATTAGAAAAAGAGGACATTTGTCATTTCCTTAAATTTAAAAAGGGAATATAATTATATTAGGGATAATAGCCTCTAATTATTATATTATTTGTTTACTTCGCGTTTTTTGGTCCGACCAGGAGGTACAGACAAAAAAGATAGCCCCATTGACACCATCTGGAAGACATGACTTGACAATAACTGCGTGCCGAGATTCGTCAGGAGAATCGCGGCAAATAGTATACCGTCGTTACCCTACAGACCCAGAGAGCTTGATCGTCTCCACAGCTATCCCGACGAAGATGTACCTCAGCAACCAGCTCCAGTTGGGCCATTATCGCTGCAACCTGATGAACGCACGTTATATCTGACCGGCATAGCCAATAAGTTAGAAGTTTAACTCCGGGTTCAACAGGGGGGTGTTTATGAACGACTTATTCCAGATGCTTACCAATACGGCTGATGGGGCTTTTGTTATCGATGAAGATCAGTACATTGTTTTCTGGAATGAAGCTGCCCAGGAGATTCTGGGTTACACCTCTGATGAGGTCATTGGCCGACCTTGCTACGAGATTCTGGGAGGACAAGATGACCAGGGATGTGTGATTTGCCATCATCATTGCGTCGTACTGGCGACTACCCTGACCAGAAGGCCTGTCACTAACTACGATATCGTCGCTCGCACCAAATTGGGCAAAATGTGCTGGATCAACGTAAGTATTCTCACTATTCCCCCCTCTAACAATAACACGCCACCGCTGATTGTTCATCTGTTTCGTGATGCCACCCAAAAGAAACAAAACGAACAATTCATCCGCCAGGTGTTGAACGCAGCCAATCGCCTGCAAGAAAGGCCCCCCCACTCAGCCAGCCTACCCACGCCGCCGGCAGAGCCTCTGGCGGCCACAGAGCTGACAGATCGTGAACGCGAGGTTCTCTCGCTCCTGGCGCAAGGTCTCAGTACCGACGATATCGGCCAGGCGTTATCCATTAGTTCTTTTACGGTACGGAACCACGTCCAAAATATCCTCAATAAGCTCCAAGTTCACAGCCGGCTGGAAGCAGTCAGCTATGCTTTTGAACATGGACTTGTCACCAGAGATTAAGAAACAGGTGGCGGTCAGTTCAAAATGATGTAAATGCACTAGTAAAAATAGGTCATTTGCATCTTTACCCCACCATAGAATGCAGGTTATTATAAAGGGCATAGCGCGCAAAACGCGCAAAACGTGCAAAACGTGCATATTCAATCAGCCTGGGGGGCAATACAAACCATCCTTGAGCATCTCAATATCTTTCGCCAACTGATTATTCACAATCAATACCGACCCAGTTCTGCTATCCAAATTCGGCTCCAGTGACAATCAGTACTCATTGCGTCACCCATCTTCTAGACAAATCTTGAAGCTATTAGCGTCATCTGTGATCAACGTCTCAGCTTCACCAGGCTGGCAATTAACATCAGCCATCCCTGAGTGTTTCAATATCTTTCGCCAACTGATTGTTCACAGTCAATACCCAGCCGGTTTTGCTACCCAAATTCAGTCCCGATGACAACCAGTACCTGTTGCATTGCGGACAAATTCTATATTAATTTTTTACTAATCAGTGAGCGATTCTCGTTTCCTTATGACACACACGTGACGCCATATTTAAGGGGAAATACGTATGAAAGACATTAAAGACCCTGACAACCGCTTGCTGACACGGGCAGAAGTTGCCGAAATTTTTCAGGTATCACCCAGTACTATCACCCGCTGGGCGGAGGCAGGCAAGCTGCCTTCAGTTAAAACTCTGGGCGGACACCGTCGTTACGAGGCCAAGACGGTGATGGCCTTGGTTCAACAACTTATCGATGAGGAGTCAAGTATGGAAAAAGTTTTTATTACCATTCCTGCAATGTATGCTGATCATCACGTGCTCGAGGTGCGACGTATCTTACTGGAGTTGTCCGGCGTTGTTGAGGTTAACGCCAGTAGCTGCTTTCATACTGTCGAAGTGAGTTATGATCCAGTCACGGTGAACGCTGATAAGATTAGAACCAGACTGGATGAAGCCGGCTATCTTGGAGAACTGCCGGTTCCTGTCGAAATAGGGGTGGCTGTTTCTCAGGAGGCGAAGTATGACGAAAAGATTTTTTTCCGTCACACCGCTGCCTATGAGCAGACCAACCAAGCGGTCAGTTTTGCCCAGGATGTCAGCTATACCGGGCGTTCCCTCTGGCCATGTCCAGGCATAGGTCTTATCAAGGTAGGACAGTAACACAAGGAAGAGGTAACCTATGGCTAAGCAAAAACGAACTGCTGAACAACGAACGATTGATCCGGCTGCCCAACAGATGTTGATTCGGGCGGATGAATTGGGCCTGGGCACCGCCTTCCACCGGGCGGATGATATGGTGCCCTGTAACATCGGCTCAGCCGGGATGTGCTGTAAACTGTGCGGTATGGGTCCCTGCCGGTTAACCAAAGATGGCCAGACCGGTGTCTGCGGGGCGACGATTGACACGATCCAGGCCCGCAACCTGATTCGGGCCATCGCTGCCGGAACTGCGGCCCACTCTGATCATGGACGTGACATGGCCTTCACCCTGAAGGCCGTGGCTAATGGCCAGGCTGAGGGCTATGTGATTCGTGACGTGGCCAAGTTGCGAACAATTGCCGCCAAATATGACATTCCCACCGAGGGACGCGCCCCTGAAGAGATTGCCAACGACCTGGCAGATTTGTACATCGCCCAATTTGGGCAGCAAAAGGGGAAGGTCGCGCCGCTGAGACGGGCCCCGCTCAAGCGGCAACAGTTATGGGCAGAACAAGGCGTGGTGCCGCGCGGCGTTGACCGCGAGGTCGTCGAGGCGTTGCACCGTACCCACATTGGCGACGACCAGGATCCGGAGCACATTCTCCAGCATGCCATACGAACGGCCCTGGCCGATGGTTGGGGTGGCAGCATGATCGCCACCGACCTTTCTGATATCTTGTTCGGGACACCGGCCCCGGTTCTGGGGCAAGCCAATCTCGGTGTCCTGAAGGAAGATATGGTCAACGTGGTGGTCCACGGTCATGAACCAACGCTCAGTGAGATGATCGTGGCCGCCTCGCAAGCCCCGGAGATCATCGAGTACGCTCAAGCAGCCGGGGCGCAGGGGGTCAACTTATCGGGCATTTGCTGTACGGCTAATGAAATCCTGATGCGGCAAGGCATCCCGGCGGCAGGCAACTTCCTACAACAAGAGCTGGCGATTCTGACCGGTGCGGTCGAGGCTATGGTGGTGGAT
>DAOUMU010000273.1:0-15379 GCA_034409055.1 Anaerolineae bacterium | reverse complement strand
TGCAAATTCCATTTCGCTATCCTCTATCTTGGTTTTGCCCAAGAATACTCAATTGGCTCAAATCTTACAATTCAGTTGCCCTTCAAGAAAAAATTCATTCACGGGTATTGAATTTAAACGCCTCCTATGATGTCAATAGTATAATCAACCGACATCACAGAAGCCGTGACGAAGTTGTGACAAAGTTGTGACAAAATAAGGGGAAAAGCACAGGATTGTAGAACAAGTTGCTAACTTGTCAACGGTGTTACGGACGAGTTAGCAATTTGCCCTACATGCGGGGGCCGGGCATAGGGCTGCCCTCTCTACGCGAGAGACAAATTTACCTGGCTACTGGCCAGAGTTTACGATTAATCCATAGCCCAGGCCAGGTATTGTCTCGATACGAGGCGGTTGGAGCGAGCCAGAATCATCCGGGGTTGAGCCACCCTGTCCGGCCATATTGAGTGAGATAGCCTGGGCGATCTTGCTCCGCAGACGATGCACCAATTGGCGGAGCATATCACGGTCCGCACCTTCGGGGCCCCACACGTGCTCGATGATGGCCTCCGTGGTCAGAACATGTCCGGCGTTAAGCATCAGGTAATCCAGGAGCTGGCTCTCCAGCGGGGTGAGGGAGATGGCCTCTCCTTCATCCAGGCGCATTTCCCGCCGGTTTGGGTCGAGGGTTAGTTGGCCAACCTGGCGGATGGCTGGGGCTGACCGTTTGCCGGCCCGGCGCAATACGGCCTGGGCTCGGGCGATCAGTTGGCGGGGACTGAAAGGCTTGGTGATATAATCGTCGGCCCCCAATTCCAAACCACGGATGATGTCATCCTCTTCATCCCGTACGGTGAGCAGGAGGATCGGAATGTCAGACTGCTGGCGGATACGTTGACAAACGTCAAAGCCGTTGAGCTTGGGTAAATTCACGTCCAGGACGATCAGGTCAGGTTTTTCCTCGGTCCAGCATTGTAAAGCAGCCTCGCCGTCAAAGGCCCGAATCACCTGGAACCCCTCCCGACGCAAAGTGAAAGCCAACACGTCGGCTAATACGCGATCATCATCTACAACCAATGCTTTCATTATTCGCCCTCCACGGGTAACGTAAACCAGAAGATCAAGCCTCCACCCGGACGGTCCTCAACGCCTACCTGCCCGCCGTGGGCTTCAATAATGGCTTTGACCACCGACAGCCCCAGTCCGACCCCATATTGGGACTTGTCACCCTCCGATTCGGGGTAGACGAAACGACGAAACAGATCATTCCGGTGCTCGGGTGAAACACCTGGCCCCCGGTCGGCCACAGTCACCCGGACCCGGCCTTCATTCACGGTCGTCCCGACGGTGATCTCGGCCTCGTCAGGTCCATATTTACTGGCATTGGATAACAGATTAACCAAAACCTGTACCATCCGCCGCGAATCAGCCCGCACTACGGGGATTGCTGCCGGTAACTCCAGCACCAAACGCTGGCCGTGCTTGTCCAGCAGAGGTTGCATCATCCGAATCGCCTCGGCGATGATTTTGCTCAGGTTGGTGGAGGGGCGAATATGTACCCGGAAACGTCCGGCCTCGATACTGGCACTTTCCAGCAGGTTATCAACCAGCGTTTGTAAACCCAGGATTCCCAGGTGAAGCGAGGTCAGCAACTCTTGCAGTTCGGTCCGGTTCATGTCGGGGGCCTGGTCTAATAGTAGTTCGGCCGAAGCGGCCAGGGCAGAGAGGGGGGTGCGAAATTCGTGAGCCACGTTAGCCAGAAAGTGGCTCATCAGGCGATGGACCGCCTCTTCTTCGCTGACATCGCGGAAAACCAGGGCCACCCAGGCATCACTCGTCTCTGGTGGTGTCAGTTGGGCCCCGGTAATAGCCAGCGTAGCCTGGTGTCCATTGGCCAGTTCCACGGTAATTTTGTGTCGTCGACCGGGAGGAGGAATAAAATGGCTGAAGGGTTTGTTGGTCTCAAGCAGTCGAAAAACTTCATCACAAGAGCGATGCAAAACCTGGTCACGGCTCCAGCCGGTAATCCGTTCGGCGCCCTGGCTAAAGAAGGTGATCCGGCCATGGTGGTCCAGGGTAACGATACCCTCCACGATAGCCTGGAGGAGATGGTCGGTCCAGGCTTTTTCCTGGCGCAGTTCGGTTAGAGTGCGCTGCAAATCAAGTCGGGCTCGCTCCAGTGCCTGGGCGACCAAAGCGATTTCGGGGACCTGGGCCTTGATAGCCATTGACGAATCTAGATCACCCTGGCTCAGGCTGGTGGCTGCTTTGGTCAGGCGAGCCAGGGGCCGGCTGATCTGTCGGGCCAGAAAGGTGCCCAGGACCGACCCCACGGCCGCTACAACCACAATACTGCCGGCCAGGGTCCAGACCAGATTCTGTTGGGTGGCTACAATGTCCGCCACCGCCAGGGCGACTTCGGCTTCCAGTTCTTCCGTCTCTCCGGTCTCATCTACCGAGGGAGAACTAAGGGGAAACCTCAAGGCATAATAGGGGCGGTCGTTCAGGGTAAACGTACTTTGCCCGACCTCATCAGGTTCAGCGGACTGCTCTATCCGGGCAGGAGGAAAATCACCAGTCAGGCTGGTGGCGACGGGTTGGCCAGCCACAAGCAGGGTATGCTCTAACCCGGTCTCGACGTGCATCTGCTCCGTGAACGCATCGTCCAGCTCTATCCCCACAATGACCTGCCCCTGCCAGTCAGCGGCCTCATTGTTGATCGGTTGAGCGGCCAAAAGCCACACCTGAACGGTCATCTCTGCAGATTGAGCCATTGGCACTGAACGTAACTCGGCCTGGGGCAAAGCTTCAGCACTCAGTCCTGGCGAAACGAGGTGGAAACCGGTCGGTGTTCTTGTGGTGCATAGCCTGTCGGAGGCTATCTCGCCCGCCTGGGCTACAGGTTGGTGGCTCGAGTCGCAGATGAGGACCAGGTCGAGACCCGCCCCCGCTTGAAGCGTACGCAGATAGGTCAGCAGCGGAGTTTTTTCCCCTTGGGCTAGCAAATCACGTAGGGTGGGCCGCTGGACGGTCAGGGTGGCCAGGCCGGTTATTTCGCTTTGTCGAGCCGCATAAAGTGCCTGAGCCGCCCGTCGGCCCTGCTCCACCTGGGCCCAGGCCTGACGATTGAGTTGGTCACGGATTAGCCAGATGGCAGGCAGTCCCGCTGCTGCGGCCGTCAGGAGCACCAGGGCTACAAAACTAAAAATCATCTGCACCGGCAGACTACGTAAATTGAGATCAAAACGTTTCATTATGAACTCTGAGGAGTCGAGGCTTCAGCCGGTTTTAGCTAAACTCTGACCGGCTAACCCGCAAGGGGCTTCGCAATGACTCACAACTCGCCTCAAAATTTAAATGCATCCCAAATGCGCACCCCATCGCCCTAATAGGGAGATTGTAGTACAATGGATGATACAAATTAAAGGTATATTTTCCTTGAATCAGTATACCACGAATATTAACTCAAGGACAACGGTATTTGCCTGTGAAAGACGTCGATTGTGTCAATTTCCTGCAATGGACTCTGCCCCGGTTGCAGATGCGCTGGCCCGGATTTCGCAAGGTGCGGAAACAGGTCTGTAAGCGTATTGAACGCCGCCGGCAGGAATTAGGCCTGCCGGACGTGACTGCCTATCGGGCTTACCTGGAAACGGAGCCGGCGGAGTGGGCGGTTCTGGATCGGCTCTGTCGCATTTCTATTTCTCGCTTCTATCGTGATCGGGCTGTCTTTGACCATCTGTACCAGGTGATCTTGCCCGCTCTGGCCGAAATGGCTCTGGTCCAGGGAGAAAATGAGCTACCGGGCTGGAGTATCGGTTGCGCCTCGGGAGAAGAGGTCTATACCCTGAGCCTGATCTGGCACTTAGGGCTTCGGACCAGATTCCCGGCTTTGACTTTTCGGCTGGTGGCTACGGATGCCGACGAGCGGTTGCTGCAACGGGCTCGAACAGGTTGCTACCCGGCCAGCAACCTGAAGGAACTGCCACCAGCCTGGCGCAAAACAGCTTTTGACTATACTGATGAGGCTTACCGCATTCGGGACCAATTTCGAGCGAACCTTGATTTCCGGTCACAAGACATTCGATACGAGCAGCCCACTGGGACATTTTACCTGATCTTGTGCCGTAATCTGGTCTTGACTTACTTCGAAGAGACATTACAGCGGCAGGTATTGACCCAAATCACCCGCCGATTATGCCCCGGCGGGGCGTTGGTAATTGGTAAAACAGAACACCTGCCCGAAGGGATTGCTGGCCTGAGCCCCTGGCTGCCCAATTTGGGCGTCTATCGACAGTCATCCAAGAACGCTCCTTCTTAGTACTAAAAGATAGCACTTTTGACCGATATCTTGTTGGTGATTTTTGTGTTACAATAAGCGGAACGTACCTCTTTATCCAGGATTCTGAGGTTCACCCGGCGGCATGGTGACTGGTATAAAAATAGCGACTGACTCACACGGCAGGCGAGCAAAGATGAGCACCGAACGGCATTTCCATCCGTCACACTGATGCTCACTGGCTGACATAATGGTCATTATGTTATAATTGGTAGTGTTAAGAAACAGTGATTTATCGTCCGGCTTTATTCTCAGTTGAACTATGTTGTGACTATCCAGGACCATACCCGGCGTAACCATATCCAAAGGATCAATAAAGATGAACAATGACCTTGAACAAGACGTTATCTTAGTTATCGATGATACCCCAACCAATGTCAGCCTGTTGTTTATCCATCTACGTAAAGCTGGTTTCAAGGTTTTGGTGGCTGAAGATGGGGAAACCGCCCTTGAGCGTCTTAACCACGTCACCCCGGATCTCATCCTTTTGGATATTATGTTGCCCGGTATAGACGGTTTCGAAATCTGCCGTCGCTTAAAAGAAAACAAAAAAACCAGGGATATTCCTGTCATTTTTATGACCGTTCTGGCCCAGACAGTGGACAAGGTCAAGGGGTTTGAATTGGGGGCCGTGGATTATATCACCAAGCCATTTAACCACGAAGAATTGTTGGCCAGGGTCAACACCCATCTCACCCTCCGTAAGTTACAGAAAAATCTTGAAACCAAAAATAAACAATTACAAGAAGAAAACCTCAGACGTAAGCGGGTTCAGGATGCTTTACGAGAGAGCCGGGAGCGTTATCGCTTATTGGCCGAGAACTCGACCGATATGATCTCCAGGCAAACGATTGATGGAGTTTACCGTTATGTTTCGCCAGCTTGCCGGACCCTGCTCGGCTATGAGATCGAAGAAATGGTGGGCCACTCCTGCCGTGAGTTCGTGCATCTTGAGGATTTACAAGCGATGCAAGCCCTCGATCAGATGCTGAAAGAGTTGCCCCCGGTTTCCACCCTCACTTACCAGGCTCGCGGCAAAGACAACCGTTGCCTGTGGTTAGAAACAACCAGCAAGGTCATTCGCGATCTGGAAACGGGCATACCTCTGGAAATCATCGCCGTCTCCCGTAATGTGACCGAACGTAAGCAAGCCGAAGCAGCTTTGCAGCAAGCCCGGGACGAGTTGGAAGAACGAGTTAAAGAGCGAACCGCCGAGCTGGCTCAGGCCAATGTCGTTTTGCAAGCTGAAATCATCGAGCGAAAACGGGCCGAGAAAGAGCGCGCCCGTCTCCTGTCGATTCAACGTGAGTTGGAGACGGCTCGTAACATTCAAGCCAGTTTATTGCCCCCGGCACATCCCAACTGGCCTGGTCTGGACGTAGTCTGTTATAGTACCCCGGCTCGTGAGGTTGGCGGCGATTTTTATGCCTACTATGCTTTCGATGCATCCCGCGAGCAAGAAACAAGAGGAGATAAATTTGCCCTGGCCTTGGGTGATGTCTCCGGCAAAGGGATGCCCGCTGCCTTGCTTATGTCCGTCAGCCTGGCCTCACTGGAGGCCATCATTGCCCAGGCCCTTGATCCAACCACCTTATTGACCCAACTGGATCAGGTCATAGGCCGCTACACCCGTACGACTCGCCAGAACTGTGCTTTGGTCTACGTCGAGGTAGTCACCCCGGCCAGACCGTCAGACACGGGCCGGTTGCGGGTGGCCAATGCGGGCTGTATCGTCCCCCTCGTCAAGCGAGCCGATGGCGCGGTCGAATGGATTGACAGTGGTGGCTTGCCCCTTGGTACTGGTTCGGAAGTGAAATGTGAGTATCAGGCAACAGCCTTACCTTTGGCTAAAGGAGATATCATCATTCTGACCAGCGATGGTCTGGTCGAGGCCAACGCCCTGGCCGATGAAATGTTCGGCTTTGAGCGACTGGAACAAGCCGTACGTACTGGTCCCACCGCCAATGCCCAGGCCATGCTCGATCACCTCAAAGCCGAAGTATTGGCCTTTGCCGGTCAAACTGAACCCCACGACGATTTGACTATTGTGGTGGCCCGGGTGTGACGGAGGAGAGAAATGGCGAATGAGCGAATGGCGCGGGTCTATTTTTCATCGGAGCTTTGATCTACTCCGTCAACTCGTGTATCCTCATCTGGCGCTACCGCACACCGCTCCACCGCCGCCAATACCTCCTTTAAAATTGGCTTGCGGCTAAAAGTCAGCACCTCTCCCGCCGAGGCCTCCTCAAAGGCCCCCTCGGCCACGTTGGCGCTCTCGTAGACCAGCAGAATCAAGTCTTGTCGCCCGGCCTGGCGGACCTTGGCCAGCTTGCGCCGCAGGTAATGCGGGTGCCAGAAGCCGACAATCTCCAGCAAGGCCCGCCGTCCATCTTTGCGGTTCGTGAAGGAAAAGTCGGGGATCATGACCGTATCCCCGACCACGATCAACTCATCCTCGCGGGCCAACTCCCACTTCCGCTTGGCCCCGCTGTACTTGGCCTCAAACTCGGCCGCAAAATCGGCCTCGAGTTGGCTGTCAAACAGGCCGGAGGCTTTGAAGTGGGTGCGCAGATCGGTCCGGTCATTCAGGGTATAGCGAAGGGGCTGATGGCTACGCACCCCGGCCGGCTGCACGTCTGCCTCCATCTGCCAGCGTTTACACAAGAGCAGGGCCGGTAAGAATTTGGCAAACTGCAACCCGTAGCGAATAGTCGACTTGACAAAGGGAGAGATAGGGCCGTGCAGGGTAATGTGATAGCCGTCCGGTGGCTGCCTGCCGGCCAGGGGACGGATGGTGTACATCAGTTTGAACAACTTGATGTATTTGAACAGGTCCTTGTAATTATCGTAAACCCTTAGCCGCATTTCCCGCGCCCAGTAGAGCAGGCCGCGGGCCAACTCCAAGTTGTAGCGGGCGATCAGGTCGCCGGGAGCCATAGGTTGGCCGGGATCGAGCAGAATCTGCTCTTCGGCCAGGTCGGCGAAGAGAGCGGTTTCTACTTGCTCGACCGTCAGACCGAAGTAGGTAGCCGTCTCGGCCAGAACCTGGGCACGGGTGGTCTGGTTGAACAGGTCTGGCTTGTGCGTTACCGGTCCCTGTTGGAAAAGCCCGGCCCGCAACTCGGCCGGTTTGACCGGGGGGGCGTGGCCAAAGATGCAACGAGCTTCGAGCACCGCCGCCAGGCCCCGGATGATGGGATAATCCAGGTTGTCCCCTTCATACTCACGCAGGGCCCCGGCCAGGACTCCCCGGCTGCGCCCGACGTGGTGCTGGAACAGGGCCGTCAACTCGCTGGCCATAGTCAGGTAGCGATAGGCGGTGGGCAGCGGTTGGGTCCAGACCTGGCCGTCGCGTATCTTTAGCCGGGGGCGGATCAGTTCAGATTTGAGCATGGTCACTCGCTTTCCAAGCCTCAATTATAAATGATTGAGGCCACTTATCAAAAGCGCGGCATACAGCATCACTATTAGGGCCTTATGCTAGTTCCACAAAGACCTAACATAACTGGCGAAATTCGGTCTCCAGAAGCCTGGAATTTACATCTTCAGGCAAGTTTACGGCTAACTGTGGTCAAAATTCTAGGGCAAAATTGAACATTACCGTATTGAGATCCCATTTTTAGCGGTTTGACTGCTAACTAGCATAAGGCCCTATTAGAAATTGATTAAATGATGCTCGTCGTGTACTATAAACGACAAACGACGAATATAAATGATAAGTGGAGCATCTTCTTATGGGCATACGTTTTTATCGCGGCATTCGGCTGGGGAAACTGGCCAGGTTAAATATCAGCAAGGGTGGCGTTGGTCTGAGCCTGGGGTTGCCAGGGCTGCGCGTCAGTACGGGCCCCAGGGGGACATTTTTGACCTTGGGCCTGCCCGGGACCGGGTTAAGTTACAGGAAAAAAGTGGGCAAAGCGGGCGGCATCGCCTGGCCGGATGTGCTGGGTATCTTTCGTAAAGACAAGACAAAAGAAAAAACGCCCAAACTGGTTACGGCCCCCCAAGCCCAGGCAGCCCCGGTAAAGCCAAAGCGGGATATGACCCCCACCGAAAAACGCTTTGTGGAGGGCGTGACCCATTACCGGGAAAATCGACTGGGAGAAGCCCTGGATGTTTTTTTGAGCATTTCCAGGGAAGAATTGGGAGCGGGTGTGCTGGCGGCGGCAATTTTAGCCGGCACCGGGGAGAATGCAGCCACGGCGGAGCGGCTGCTGGAAAGAATTCTACAGGCCGATGAAGAAGTAGAGTTCCCCACCCCACTGATGACCGAGTATCTGAACGACCTTGCAGTTCAGATCGAAGTAACGCCCAGCGTTACGATCTCAGTCCCGATTGACATGGTCAGTATATCGCTGCTCCTGGTTGAACTGTACCAGGATCAGGGCAAAATGGACGAGGCCCTGGGCTTACTGGAAGAGCTGGACGAACTAACTGAGAGTAAATTTCAGGTGGTTACCCTGTCCTTGTGCGAGTTGTATGCTATTGCCGAATTGTGGGACGGCATTATCGAGCGGGCCGGTTCTGTCCAGGAATCGACGGACGACATCTCCTTGGAAATTATGTTGCTGTATGGCCGGGCCTTGCAAGAGAAGGCATTACACGAGGCAGCTCTCAGCATCTTCACCAAAGCCTTGCGCCGCAAAAAAGACCGCAACCCGGCCCTGCTGCACGAAGCCAGGTATTGGCGCGCCTGGTCTTATGAACAGACCGGCAAGTATCGGCAAGCCAATCAGGAGTACCAGAAACTCTTTGCCGAAGCGCCGAGATTTCGGGATGTGGCTGATAAAGTGGGGGTATAACTTATTAAACTAGCGGCGGCGAGCCCGTTTGGTCGTGGTTGTGCGCACCGGTTCGCGATATCGGCTGACCACTTCCGATTCGTCCTGGTAGGGTGTACGGCGTAAGTATTGCCGGTGGACGGCTGGATCTTCCAACACGGCAATGTTCAGGGTGCCGGTGACGGTACCGCCTGTGGTACTGGCCGTGGCTTCAATGGTGTAATCACCGGGCAGGACGACACGCCCAAAATCATCGTAGCCATCCCAATAAAGACTTTGCCGGCCGCCTCCTCGGTGGCGGCGGTGCAGGAGGGTGGCCACGGTATTCCCGCGTTTATTCTTGATTTGGACGGTGGTCCGCGCCGGTTTGGAAAGATCTAAGGCCAGCTTCAAAAATCGACCCTCTTCCGGCAAGCCGGGCCGGAAACTACTGCTCTCCGCTGAAACCACCAGGGCCACCGGACGAGTAATAAAATAGGCCACAATCAGCAACACCGGCAGCGAGAGTAGCACCGGGACAAAATAGGTGGACAGGGTAGGCAGGTTGCGAGCCACCCGGGCCAATTCCGACTCCGGGGGAGGCACTTCGTAGTTGAGACGGTGCTGACGCCGGGTCACATTACTAGCCTGGTCCTGGGCCACCACCTCCAGTAGATTCTCGCCTCTCTGCAGGTTAACGGTGGTTTGAAACTCACCCAGCGTACTGACCGCCACCGTCTGGCCACCGACTAAAACCGTTGCCCCCGCTTCTGTTTTGCCCATAATTTGCACTTCTGCTTGTTGGAAAGTGGCTCCTTCCTCAACGTTTAACTCCAGGGGAGGGGGGGTGGTTTTCCGGTGGACGATAATTTCTTGAGAGCTAACATTCCCCACGTCGTCGGTGGCGGCAATACTGAGGACATTTTCACCTTCCTGCAGGATGACTTCGTGCTCAAATTGCCCATCTGCCGCTACCGTCGCCTCCTGTCCATTAATCTTTAGCAAAGTACCGGCTGGCACTGCGCCGGCGACGGCGATCAGATTTTCATTGGTCCATTGGTCATTGGGAGGGCTAACAATCGTCACTTCGGGAGGCCGGGTGACCAAAATGACCTCGTGGGAAACAGTGGCCACATTGCCGGCCGGATCGGTAGACAGAACCTGGATGATGTTGGAGCCTTCGGCTAATTGTCGCTTGATGTTAAAGTGACCCTCGCCGTCAATAGGAATAAGGCTGGGGTCATCCTGCAATTGAACCACAGCATCGGGGTCGGTTAGCCCCTCCACGGTCAGGTTTGCTTCTCTCACCCGGCTCACTTCGTCTATATTAGCCAGGCGCAGGGTTGGGGGCAGGGTGTCAACCAGCACGTTGGCACTCTGCTGCCCGGCTCTGACTGTGCCTTTGGCCGTCACTTGCAAGCGATAGTTACCATCGGGCACGGCTTGGGCCAGGTCATCCAAGCCATCCCAGACCACGACGTGTTGACCTCGCGTTTGAAATTCGCCGTTGACAATCCTCCGCACCAATCTGTTGGCCTCGTTAAAAACCTCTATGGTCACGTTGGCATCTTCATTCAGAGTATAGCTAAGATTAGTGCTATCCTGCGTTTGATCGTCATTAGGGGAGATAATGGTGGGTGAAGCTTCGACCGCCAGTTTAGGGGTACGCAACCAGTCCCCGATAAAGGTTACCCCCAATAAGATGGCGACGGTACCCACCGTGATTGCGGTGGCCAGCGGCCCAAAGCTCAAGCCCCGGCTGGTAGCCCGGCGACGAATCTGTTGCTTTTCGTTGTTTTGTAATCTTACACTCATCGTACTAGCCCTTTAATCGATCTCGAGCATGATCAGCCCGGAGTCATCTTTTGGTGGTTCCCATTCTGGTAATTCACTATAATGTGGCACACGAACCGGTTGGCGGGGAGAATCGAGATCATTGGCAGATGTTTGCTCTGCCTTCTCTTCTCTTCTCCCCCCACGGGCAGGTTTAGGAGAGCGTCTAAATAATTTAATTGAAGGCGATTTACGAGCCCTTTTGGTTCCACGCTGGCGATGTGCAGCCCAAATATTTCGTCGGGGTGCTACGGGTAGGTCCAGTGATTCTCGCAAACTGTGGACAGTGGTCCCCACGATAATAACCACCAATAATGAGAAAAGGGGACCGGCCGGGTCTTGCCGGACTATGAGCGCCGGTTCGGTGACGCTTTCATGGAGCCAGTAGGGCAGACCCAGATGAGTGGCCAACATAATTAACCCCCCGCCAGCAGTTAACACGAGAATAGACCAGGGCGTGCGATATTTAACCCATTTGCGTTTGGCCAATGCCCCCACAAATCCCCCGGCTACGGCCCAACCAATCACCTGAAGTAGATGGTAGAGGATCACATTGGCTGTGGCCGCAAAAGGTTCAATGAGCAGCAGCAGCGTATCTAAGGAGTTGGCCCCGGCGAAACGAGTTATGATGACCTGTGCATCCGGTACTTGACCGGCCATCACCAGCCAGTCCAGGTTAAGGCCAGCCATACCGCCTAATATTTTGCCCCATATCGCAGCCAGACCACCAATCCAGGCCCCGCTTGTGCCACCCCACCATAATCCGCCCAGAATAGGCACCAACCAATGCAGATGGTATTCAGCCAGGGCCGGAGTAGCCAGGGCCAGAACGGTTGCGCCCAGGTAATGGACAAAAAGACGCTGGCCCAGGGCACTAATGGCCAGAAAGAGAACGGCCAGATAAAGATTAATCGTATAAATGGGATAAATCATCACCGCCACGGCTACCAGATAGGCTACGAATGGCCAACGAATACCCAAAACAGCAATGGCCATGCCGATGACCCAGACCCAGTTACGGGGGTACACCGACAGGCTGTTTAAAGCCATCACCACGATCGCAGCCAGTCCGACAGCCGTAATTGTGCTTTCCAATAAGGCTTGATAACGACGATATAGATTATGTGGTCCTCTAAAGATTTGCGCGATCATAACAATCAAGTATCAATTGGTAACGAACAATGAGTCAAGTGGTAAAGTCTGCATGACCAATTGTTAATTGTTAATTATTCATTGCTAATTACTCATTGATTATCCTAGCCCCATTTGACGCAGTCCCCCATTGCCGCGAGGAGGGAGGATGGGGTGAGGTTGGGGTGGTTCGGAGGCGGGGCGAGCGTGATTGCGGGCCCATTGGCACAGCGCAGAAATTTTGCTTTCCATAGTTTTGGAGAGAGGAATGGTGTTGTCGATATTACGAATTAAATCTTCATTGGTTAATTCACGGCCGTTTTCGAAGGCATCGTACAGACCGTCGATAATCGCCTGCTCAATTTCTGCGCCGCTAAAGCCTTCAGAGACTACGGCCAATTGGTTTAAATCATAATCCAGGGGATCACGCCCCCGGCAGGCCAAGTGAATGGCAAAGATTTCGCGACGTTCTTGAAGCTGGGGTAAATCAATAAAGAAAATTTCATCAAAGCGCCCCTTGCGCAAAATTTCTGGCGGCAGGGCAGAAATGTCATTGGCCGTACCAATAACAAAAACCGGCGAGGTTTTTTCCTGCATCCAGGTCAGTAAGCTACCAAAAACCCGGGCCGAGGTCCCGGCGTCAGAAATTCCGGAGCCGGTTGCCCCGGCCAGACCCTTTTCGATTTCATCCAGCCACAATACGCAAGGAGCGACACTTTCGGCCAGGCGTAGGGCCGTGCGCATATTTTGTTCTGATGAACCCACCAATTCGCTAAAAACACGGCCCAGGTCAAGGCGTAGCAAAGGCAACTGCCATTGGCTGGCCACCGCTTTAGCCAGCAAACTTTTACCTGCTCCCTGCACGCCCAGCAGCAGTAGTCCTTTGGGTTCTGGCAACCCAAAGCGGCGAGCCTTTTCGGAGAAGGCATTGCCCCGCTTGCGTAACCACTGCTTCAGCAACCCCATCCCACCGACATTGGCAAATCCCTCAACTGACTCATAATACTCCAACACCTGCGAGCGGCGGATCAGTTGCTCTTTTTCGGCAATGATGACCCCCAGATCAAGGTCTCGATCCATCACCAAGCTTTTGGCAAACACATTTTCGGCTTCAATACAGGTCAAGCCGCGAGCGGCATTCAAAACGCGCTCTTGTTTCTCCTCTGTCATTTTGAGTTGCACCCCGGCAATCTCACGAGCCGAGCGTACCACTCGTTCGAGGGAGAGTTCAAGTTCGTCCAGAGTAGGCAGCGAGTAATCTAAAACCGTAATATCTTTTTCGATGTCGGCGGGGATGCGTAGAATAGGTGAGAGAATGATGAGCGTTTTGCGGCTTTCCTTTAATTGGTTCGTAATATCTCGCAGACGACGAATAATCACAGGATGGTCCGGGCCACTCCGAACGTTGTCTAAATAGGGATGGAAATCTTTTAAGACAAAAATGGCTGCCTCTTGCGATTGGGCCACAAAGTCGAGGGCGTTGAACGGATCGCGAGTAGCCGGGTCAACAGGTTGAGCATCCACCAGGTCGAGGGGGGCAATCCCATTGGTCAATGTCCAGCCGTATAGCTTTTTGCGACGATCAATGGCTACCTGGCGTAACATATCTTCGATACGCCGCTCCTCCCAGGACACAATATAGATGATGGGATACTTGGCCCGGGTCAGAATATTCAGTTCATCTACCCGTTGTAAAGTTGACATATCAGCGCAAGTTACATAATAACATTACATAATGATAATCTGACTATAACATAATTATGTTTAGTTGTCAATGAATGGCAAAAGATATGGCTGATAAAGCGGGTAAGTTCATTTGAAAATAGGCCGGATTTTTAACAATGTAGCCGTTAACAGTTTTAAACTTGATACGATAGGACCTTTCTTTTCTGCATTACGCAAGTTGCTAACTTGCGACTAAAGTCGTCACTACGAGTCAAAAACACACAGTGCTATGCATTTGAACGTCTATAGGGGCAAGTTAGCAACTTGCTCTACACGATTTTAATTGACTAGAGTATCGACGCGTGATACCATGCGACCTGGATAGATGAATTAACATTTGAGAAGCATGCATACAAGGCTATGGATAGACGAAAACAAACCGGTCGCCAGGGCGAAGACATTGCGATCTCATATCTGGTGGATCGGGGCTACAAAATTATTCAGCGTAACTGGCGTTGTCCCAGTGGAGAATTGGACATTGTTATGGAAGTTGGTTCCACCCTCATTTTTGTCGAGGTGCGCACGCGTCGGGGCCAACACTTTGGCTCGGCCGAGGAAAGCATTACCCCGGCCAAACAAGCTCGATTGATTAAGCTGGCTCAGACCTATTTGCAGGAGACGGTCACGCCACACCAATCCTGGCGCATTGATGTGGTCGCCGTACAATTGGGACCGGGATCACCCCAGGTGAAACATATTGAGAACGCCGTTGGTTGGTGAGTCAATTATCAATTAACAATGAGTAATGAACAATAATTTCATAGAACCAGAATTGACAATGAAAAAGTAACTTCCGGTAAGGCAACCTCATAAAGAGGGAAAGACCAGTTAGAACTGGTTACGAACTGGTTACGAACTGGTTACAAAAAAGCGTAACCAGTCAAGTGACTGGTTACGCTTGGGAGACAGTCGATCACAGCAGGGGCAACGCCACCCCAGCCAGTACATAAATATGCGGATTATGCCCCTGGGCTCTCCGATAAGGCCGGGTTAGCCTGAGCGGCCTTTTTGCGGCGTACGCGGTGGAGAGCCCGCAGGTTGATCAGGACATAGATCAAGGTATTCTGGTTGGTGATGGCCTGACCGTTACGGAGCTTGGGATGTTCAATACCCAGGGCAACGGCCTGGCTGTTGATCCGCTCGGAAGCGGTGCGCTGTTTGTAGACCTGCTGGTAGGCTTGACTGTTCCGGTCGAGCTGATAGCGGATGCGGGCCCCGATGCTGGTGGGGATGGTGGTGGTGCAACCCTTGGGCCAGTTGTGGTGGTCAATGGGGCAAGTGGCACCAGTCTGTTCTGGGAAGAGCAAGGGGCAAACATAGCGTCCACGCTGGTGCTGGATCAAGGTGGTCTTAGACCAGAAGGTGTAGCGCAGCGGCATGGCCAGCCTAGTGGGCCATTTCAAAAGTTTTTAGGGTAAAGGCTGGTAACTCTGCCCTGCTCGTAGCGGGTCCGTCCCACAGGGAGGCTTCGCACTGACCCGCGTATTTACGCCTATCAGAAAAAGTAACACCAAACTGTAACGGTGTAAAACGGTCAAATCCGGCAATGTATGGCAATATACCAGCCAGATCAAAACAAGGAGGCTTCAATGAAAGCGACCTGGCTAGCCAT
>DAOUMU010000272.1:0-5882 GCA_034409055.1 Anaerolineae bacterium | reverse complement strand
GTAGACCACATCCTGAGCCGTCACCACCCCCATGTCTTCATAATTGCCGTCGGTATCCCGATGGACCCAATGAATGTCATCGCGCAGCTTGTAGGTCCAGACCAGGCCGTCGTCAGACACACTCCAGTCGGTGGCCAATTGGGGGATCACATTGGCCTCTTCGTCGAAGGTAGCCAGGCCCACAAATATCTGCTTGATCAGGAAATGGGAAGTGGTGTCCGTGGCCAGGGAGGGATCAAGGCTGGGTGGCTCGCTGCTGATGACCGTATCGACCCGGATGCGGCCGGCGTCGGGGTCTTCGGGGGCCACTTCAACCTCGACCACTTTTTCGACCTCTTTGATGACCTCGACCTCTTTCTCGACCTCGACCGTTTCGACGACGGTGACGGTTTCACCGGCGACCTCTTTCTCGACGATGACTGTTTCGACGACAGTAATCGTTTCGGGTTGGGCGGCCGGGCCGCAGGCGGCAATTGCTCCCAACACAGCCATGACCACTAAGAGCAACACAAATTTTTTAGAAAACATAGTTCATCCTCCTTATTTTAATATAATGTAGTGATTTGATATTACCTGTATAACTCAACGTAGCTTCAAGCCAGTTGCCGACACTAAAATCGCTTCAATCACCATTCTAACTACCTATATTTGCCACCCGTATTTTATCACTCCAGGTCTGGCCGCCGTCCGTTGAGTGGGTAAAGTAGATGTTGATATTGGCACTCCGTCGATTTTGCCAGGCAATATAGAGAGCCCCTTGAGTATCCACAGCCAGACTGGGGTTGTAAGTTCGCCCGGTTTCGTTATCAACCCGGATACTTTTGCTCCAAGTTTGACCCCTATTGATCGAATAAGCAAAATAGATGTTCGCGTTGGCCTTGTACCCACTGCGCCAGACAACATAGAAGTTGTGCTTGGTATCTACGGCCAGGCTGGGGCTAAATACTTTTTCAGACCCACTGCTGATCTGGACCTTTTCATCCCACGTCTGGCCACCGTCAATCGAACGAACAAAGTAGATTGTCGTTTGGCCATCACGATTGTCTGTCCAAACAGCATAGGCATTGCCCTCGGCGTCCATAACCAGGTCGTCTTTTCCATCGGGATTGGGTGGGGCCGGTGAGTAGACCGAGAGGCTGTCATTTTTACCCTGTGATTCTTTTTCAATCATTTGCCGCAAGTTTCGGGGCGGAGCAATCTCGTACATCTCTTCGATGATGACCCCGGCTGGCCTCAGAGCGCTGATGACGTCCGTCTCCTCCTCATTGGCCTCTACCACGGTCACCTTTGTGGCCACCTCTCTGATAATTTCGGCCGTCTTTTCAACCGTAACCACCACGGTGGCCACCTTATCCTTAACAATATCAGAGGAGTAGTCCTGTAGATTCCGGTTAAAAATCTGATAAATGCCAAGCGAGAGACTCAATAAGACAAATACCAACACGAATGCCAGCGCCATCTGTTGAAAAACATGCCTCAGGTTGCCCAACCCTGGCCAGGTCAACCAGCCCCCATCAGTACGAGAATTTCGTCCTCCTTTAGAACCTGTTTGTCTCCATTTACCGGGGTAAGGGGGGCCGGCCTGGCTCGACAGAAGCTCATCACTCATAGAGGCTTTGGTCTGACCCAGGGCACTGCTCAACAGGGAATCGGTTATGCAGAGCGCCTTAACCTCGGCTGCACAAGCCGGACAACGCGCCACGTGAGCGACAACATTGGCCGAAGCAACGCCCTCTATATAGGCGACTAAATCACCTTCTTGAATCTCCTCGGGTGCTATACATTGTTCAACCATTGGCTGTTTCCTTCCTATTGACAATCGTAACTTGTCCTTACTTTACACAACGTCCGTTCTCTCCTTTTACCGCCACGCTGTTGATATTTTCCTGGTATACATTCCTTAAAGCTCGTCTGGCTCGTTTCAGAATACGCTCTTTAATCCGCCGTACTGTTTGAGCATCGGGGAAATCCCGGGGGTAATGGGCAGCAATCTCGGCCGGAGTCAAGCCATACTCATATGAGAGGCAAAGCACTTTTCGTTCCTGGCAATCGGTGACACATGTTTTTACCCATTCCCGCACTAATTGTAACAGTTGTTCCCGATTAATTCGGGCTAATAATTCCTGTTCGGCGTCTGCTTGTTGACATAAGGTACTTTGGTCGGCAGTCTCCAGGCATTTCTTGACCCGTTCGACTCGTTGGATGCGGCGTTCATAGTCACGCAGGACACTGATCGTACACTGTTTAAGGTATTTCAGTATCTCGCCAATGTGCCGAAAACGGCTGGTCAATGGCACGGCAGACCTGGTTAGGGCCTGCCAAAACTTTGGCAGGGCTTCTGGGGCCACTTGCTCGATTTCTTCTTGAGGCAGGTCAGGTGAATGGTCACAAATCCAGTAAAGAATCAGATGCCTGTATTGTTCATCGATCGCCTCCCAGGCAATCTGCTCCTTGTCTTCAAGGGCCCGTCGAAACAACTCAAAACAATAACCTGTTTCCCGGCTACGGGGTTGGTTCGACTCAGCCTGACATCCTTGGATGATCGTTTTTGTACTCAGGTGACGCAGTGGGTCTTCCATAATACGGATATACTCATAGTTACCATTTTTCTAACGTTAAGGAACCCGACCGCCGGGATAAACCAGAACTTTGAGGGACTGTTTGTTTTTCATCAATTCCAGGCCCGTATGGATATCCTCAAGAGGTATGTGGTGGGTAATGATCGGATCTGTGTCTATCTTATCTGCGGCCATGAGTTGAACAGCCTGCCGCACATGCTCGGAACGCGAGTCTGAAGCGCCAAGGACACGCAGCTCACCGTAATGCACAATCCGGCTATCCAGGATGATATCTGAAACACCCTTGGGCAAACTGGCAAATAAACTAATCGCGCCCCCTTTGCGGGCCAAATGAATCGCTCCCTCCTGAGCTTCAGGTGTTGGGGCGCATACAATGACCACGTCGGCTCCCAATCCTGCCGTGGCTTCCTTCACCACCGACAGGACATCCTCCTGCGCACCGTCGATGACCCTGACCTTGTCAAATTTACGCAGCAAGGACAGTCTCGGTTCCGACCGCTGCACGATCATTACCTGTTTCGCTCCCCTGGCCTTGGCCAGTTCAAGGTGCAAGGCGCCCAGGGGACCCCCACCGATAATAAGCACGCTATTGCCAGGCTTCACCCCGGCCAGTTCCTGGGCATTGATGGCGCAACTTAAGGGTTCGCTCAGGGCGGCTGCCTCATCCGAGAGGGAATCTGGCACTTTGATCACGTTGTCGCCGGCAATAGCCATGGGGGGAATGGCCAATTGTTCGGCAAATCCACCGTCGCAGTCATTACTAATGCGCCGGGCCTTGGGACACATATTGCCCAGGCCCAGGTCGCAATACGGACAGTGACCACAAGCCATGGTCGTGGCCAGGGTGACCCGTTCCCCAAGGGCAAAACCCTGGACTTGTGAGCCGACATGGGAGATGTGACCAACCAATTCATGGCCAATAATACGTGGGGGACGGCAACGCGGGCTGCCGATCGTGGCCAGTTTCAGATCTGAGCCACAAATGGCGCAACAGTGGACGTCGACCACCAGATTGTCTGGGGTTGGCGCCGGCTCTGGCCGATCCTCAACTCGGATGTCACCTGGCGCGTAATAGACAACTGCTTCCATAGCATAATTGCCTTCCGGGGGTACAGTGATTAGTCGTTGACAGCGATAAAGGGGTATGATAGAATAGCGGCTGCTCATAGACATCAGATGTCTGATGACTGGCTGCATTATACAGTATCTTTTAGTTGAAGTCAACAGAGGTCAAATGATGAAACTGTTCGATTTAACCGGAAAGAGAACCCTGGTTACGGGGGGTAATCGGGGCCTGGGACGGGCGATGGCCGAAGCCATGCTTGAGGCAGGGGCAACCTTAGCCATTATAGGTCGCAGCGCCTCGATTTTTACGGCGGCTCAAGCATTGGGCCAGGCCGCCGGGCAAGAGGTGGTGGCCGTTCAAGCCGACCTGTCCGACCGGGGGCAACTACGACGCGGTTTTGACGAGTGTCTGGACAAACTGGGCACGTTAGATGTCCTCATTGTCAATCACGGTATTCAACGGCGAGCTCCGGCTGAAAATTTCTCCAGTGAGGCTTGGGACGAGGTGCTGGAAGTTAACTTAACTTCGATGTTTTTGCTCAATCAACTGGCCGGACGAGTCATGTTAGCCAGGGGCAAAGGCAAAATCATCAACGTGGCCTCGTTACAGACCTTTATTGGGGGCATCACCATTCCGGCTTACGCGGCGGCCAAAGGTGGGGTCGGCCAGTTGACCAAAGCCCTGGCGAATGAGTGGGCCGGTCGGGGAGTCAACGTCAATGCCATTGCGCCCGGCTACATGGCCACCGAGATGAATGCGGCCTTGATCGCCGACCCTGAACGGAGCAAGATGATCTCGGCCCGTATCCCGGCCCAACGTTGGGGGGAGCCGGATGATATGAAAGGGGTGGCCATTTTCCTGGCCTCGGATGCCTCAAATTACGTAAGCGGAGCCATCATTCCTGTTGACGGTGGTTGGCTCGGACGCTAACATCCATAATAATTGGAGAAATGACATGAAACAAAAAGTATGGGTTGATTGTGCACTGATGCCGCAGGCGCTGGCGCAGTTGGAGGCGACCACTGAAGTGTTGTTGAGCGCCGACCTGGCCGACTTGCCTGGTGTGGCCGCGGTGATTATTGGCGTCGATCACTTTGCTGATGGCGCTTTTATGGACCGGGCGGGTGAAACATTGCAGGTGATTGCCCGGCACGGGGTTGGGGTGGATAACGTCGATATCCCGGCCGCCACGGCCCGTGGCATCCTGGTGACCAATACGCCGGATGCGCCGACCGAATCCACCGCCGAGCACGCCGTGGCTTTACTCCTGGCTATAGCCAAGCGGGTGGTTAAGGGGGATATGAGTCTGCGTGGCGCTCATATCCCCCATGCCCGCTTGCAGGGTACTGAGGTTCGCGGCCGGGTGCTGGGGGTGGTCGGCCTGGGCCGGATTGGCCGGCGGGTGGCTGAAATCTGTGGGCACGGTTTGCAGATGCGGGTCATCGCCTACGACCCGTATGTAGACCCGGCCCAGGCGACTATCCTGGGGGTCGAGCTGGTGGCTAGCCTGGAGGCGCTGTTGGCGCAGGCCGACTTCGTCACCCTACACCCGGCCCTTACCCCGGAAACGCGGCATTTGATCGGCCAACCGGAACTGGAACGGATGAAACCCGGGGCCTATTTGATTAACGTCAGCCGTGGTCCGGTGGTAGACGAGTTAGCCTTAACCCGGGCCCTGGAAACCGGACACCTGGCCGGGGCCGCCCTGGATGTCTTTGACCCCGAGCCACCGTCCCCCGAAAACCCCCTGTTCCACATGACGAATGTTGTGGCCACGCCCCACATAGCCTCTTTCACCGATCTGGGGGTACAGGCTATGAGTATGGGGGCGGTTGAACAGGTGTTACAGGTCTTAAGGGGGGAACGCCCGACCTTTCTGGTCAACCCCGAAGTTTGGCCGGGACGGGTAGGTTAAGTAAGAGCAAATAGTTCACAATATGAGGCAGCCATTCCAATTTTAACCCGAAAGGTAGGGGCGAGGCAGGTCGAAACATAGTTTGTTTGCACCGAGAATCTCAATCCGACCTGCCTCGCCCCTACGCCGTCCCCAAATATTGACAAACGCCCGGTAAAGTGCTATAATATAACAAACTGACCGGTCAGTCTGTTATCACAAAAAGAAAGAGAAAACCGAACGATGAAAACACAAATTCATGGCGTTACCAGCCTCGGACTGATATTGGTGGCCAATGTTATGGCTATAGTGACCTTATTTCTGAGCTCGTGGGGATGGGGTG
>DAOUMU010000271.1:0-3371 GCA_034409055.1 Anaerolineae bacterium | reverse complement strand
TGGCTTACTTGGCCGCCAACGCTCAATGGCTTGGCATCCTTAAACCCAAACGCAAGCGTAAACAACTTTCTTTTGAGTTGGTAAAGAACTTGACAAATCCTGTCCCTGCTTAACTTGTAACAAATGTCATTAGTGGTGTGTCTACACTCGTGATAACACCTTTCAATTTTATTTTCAGGGGAGTAGGGCTCAATTCTGCAAAGTCTGCACGGTTGTGTACAGATTTGCGACCTGCTTGCTCAGGAGACAACCAATGAATTTGTGGAAGATCCTGTTAAACCATTTCCAACGCCTGCTCCAGGTCCTTGATCAATAATGCATCCTTTTCGACTCCAACTGAAAGCCGAACCAGACTCTCGCTGACACCTGCTTTGGTCCGATTTTCAGGGCTTAAGCCCACGTGGGTGTTGGTAATGGGTTGCGTGGCCAAACTGGTTACACCCCCAAGACTGGTGGCCAGTTTTATCACTTTCAGGTGGTCCATAAAAAGCTTGGTTTGATCAAAATCAGCCTTCAATTCAAAGCTGAGCATGCCGCCAAAACCACTCATCTGGCGTTTGGCGATGTCGTGATCGGGGTGGGATGGTAACCCCGGATAGTGGACAACGCTAACTTTGGGGTGATTAGCCAGGAACTCGGCAATGTTCAGCGCACTTTCATTTTGTCGCTGAATGCGTAGCTCTAACGTACGGAGTCCTCGCAGCACAAGAAAGGCCGACATTGGGTCCATCAAGCCCCCCAGAATTTTGCGGTAGGTCCAGATTTGGTCAAAATGCTGGTTATGGCAACAGATGAAACCCGCGGTAATATCATGATGTCCGCCAAGATATTTTGTCGCACTGTGAATGACAACATCCACGCCCAAATTAACGGGACGTTGGTTGATCGGCGAGGCAAAAGTCGAATCGAGCATAACAATGGCCCCCTGCTTATGGGCTGCTTGTGCCAATGGTTTGACATCGACCACCCGAACCAGGGGATTGGTGGGTGACTCCAAATAGAGAATCGTCAATCCCTTCTCGATTTCACTGAGAAGCTGTTCCGTATCCCAGCAATTAACATATGTCGCCTCGACATTCAGTTTCGACAAAACATCGTGAAATAATTCAAAGGTACTACCGTATGTTTCCCGGATGGCGACGATTCTACTGCCCGCCTTGACATTGGCCAAAACAGCGGTCGATATGGCCGCCAGACCCGAACCAAAACCTAACGCCCGGTCATACCCTTCAAGTTCTGCTAGAAAATTCTCTACTTCTACGACAGAAGGATTGTCCCACCTGGAATAGATGTAGCCCTCGTGATTTTGCACCACATCAATCAAATCATCTGACGTATCAAATTCGTATGTTGCGGTTAAATATACCGGCGGGATAACGGAGTTTCCTTTCATTTGTGTTGTTCCTTTTGAAAAGTACTTGTTTGGTCTAGCCTGTCTTTACCTTTAGCCATCGGCATAAAGGCTTACCCCAGCCAATTCACGTTCCCGATGGTCTACATAATCCTCAAGTGCCTCCCGAATGTTTATATCTAAGGGGGGGGCTTCGTACTGCTCAAGTAATTGCTGCCAGACCGTGTAGGCCCGCTGAACCATGTCAAGTGCGCCGGCTTCCTGCCATGCGTCATAGTTTCGCCGATCAGCCAGGAAGGGGTTGTAGAAGGCAGTTTCAAAACGAGCCCGGGTATGGAGGGTACCGAAATGGTGTCCACCCGGACCGATCTCGGCGATACTTTCCAGCGCCAGCGTGGTATCACTAACCTCTACATCTTGTAAAAATTGATACATCATGGCTAGATTTTCCACATCAATGATAAACTTCTCAAAGGACATCGTCAGACCGGACTCAAGCCACCCTGCGGCGTGAACAATCAAGTTGGTGTGAGCTAACACCGTCGGCCACAGGGTCCAGGCTGACTCAATGGCAGCCTGGACATCAACAATATTCGAGGAGGTAAGCGTCCCACTGCCGCGATGAGGTAAATTATAGCGTCGGGCCATTTGCGCCCCCATCCCAATGGCCAAAGCCCCTTCTGGTGAGCCAAAAGAGGGGGCGCCGGATTTCATATCTACATTGGTCAAAAATGCGCCATAAACAACGGGCGCGCCAGGGCGCACCAACTGGGTGAGGGCAATGCCGGCCAAGGCTTCGGCATTCTGTTGGGCAGCAGCGGCAGCTAGCGTAACCGGACTCATTGCCCCGGCCAAAACGAATGGCGTTACTATCACAAACTGTCCGGCGCGAGCCATCGTAATCAGTCCGCCCAACATCCGTTTATCAAAAACAAGCGGGCTATTGACGTTGACCACACCGCCAGTTACCGGACCACCCCTGGTGAGGTCATCGCCAAAAACTAATCTGGCCATATTGAGGTAATCTTCACAAATAATGCGGCCGTGCAAGAACGCCCACATCGCTTTATCAGACAAGGTATAGCCCATCAACTGCCGCCGTAGATGTCGAAACGAAACCTCAACATCGTGCAGCTCAACAAAACCCGTCCCGGCAGTATGCAAGCTGTTACACATCTGGATTAACTTTAGCAGATTTTCGTAATCTTGGGTCACACCCGGACGCCGCCCAATGTCCCGGTTTGCGGCGTAGACGGCTCCCATAGCAGGAATAAAATTGATGGCATTTTCACCCACAACAAGATTGCGCTCAGGGTTACGCGCCCGCCAGGTGAAGGATGGCGGTGCGCTGGAGACCAACGCCATCACCAACTGCCGGTCCAGCCAGACGTGTTGCCGCGTCCGGTCTACTTTAGCCCCTGCCTTCTCCCACAAATCCAACGTCTCCTCGTCCAGCCAACGGAGGCCGATGTTTTCCAGGATGTGCATTGAGGCTTCGTGGATTTGTTCAACCTGCTCGGCTGACAAAACTTCCAGTGGGGCCATCTGGTTGCGGAGTTGGCGAAACGGTATCTTCAATAGGGCTAATTGACCGCGTCTCTGACGCCGCTCAACTCGCCGATTAGGACGTTTTTTTGTTGTTGTAGTCATAGATTAGTTCCAATCAAAGATGGAATAATGCTCCCCTTCAATCTCATTTGACGTCAATATCATTAAGTTAAGCAATAGAGTTGAAGCGGTTTTCAATTGAGGTAACCGCCATCACTCATAATGCGCCTGGTAGATTCCAGGATTTTTTGTCGGGTAGGTATGGGATCAGGTTTGACGCTCATCGCCAGTATTATACTGTCTGGACGGTTTGTTATCAAAAGAAAGCACCTCTTTTGTTGAATGGTAACTACCTACCATGTCATTCTGAACAGGTGAAGAATCCCCAAGGTTTTGGTAAATACCCAAGGGGCACAGGGTAGACCTCTTTTGGGCCAAAGTTTCGGAGATTCCTCGTCGTTTATGCCCTTTG
>DAOUMU010000270.1:0-7225 GCA_034409055.1 Anaerolineae bacterium | reverse complement strand
AGCTCCGAAATTGGAAAGAGAACTTTCGAGACAAAGTGATGGAAACTTGCTGTGGGTTGCACAATTTCAGGTTAAACTTTAGACCTTGGCACTATGAAGCCATTTAATCTCTATAATGTCTATTGTTGGACCTCCTATTGAGAACACAAATGAAGTGGAACGGATGAGTTGAAGTAGCATAGAGAGTCTTGATGGCAAATCAAACAAAACCAGAAACACAAACTCAAGAAAATATTATCAAAGAGCCAGCGACCCCTTACGCTCGCAATACTGAAATACCGACCTTCTTTGGCAAGCCAATGCTCAGGGGAAATTTTGCTGAGATTGATCCTGAAACACTAAATCCGGATGAACCAAGGCTGTTCTACAGCCACCCCAATGGCAAAATCTGGGTAGGGGATGCTATTGCCTGGCTTCGCTCTCTGGAAAGCGAGTCGGTTGACTTAGCTTTTGCCGATCCCCCCTACAACATCAAGAAAGCGGAATGGGATACGTTTGAGTCCCAAACGGCCTATGTTGAGTGGTCATTGCAATGGATCGAACAGGTTGCCCGCGTTTTGAAGCCGACTGGTACATTGTATGTGTGTGGGTTTTCTGAAATCCTGGCCGACATCAAATTACCGGCTTTGCGTTTCTTTAGAGGATGTCGTTGGCTCGTCTGGCACTACAAGAACAAGGCCAATCTGGGGTCGGATTGGGGCCGGTCCCACGAGAGTATTCTTCATTTCAGAAAGAGCAAAAAATTCGCCGCTAATATCGATGACATCAGGATTCCCTATGGGAAACATACGCTCAAATACCCCGAACATCCCCAGGCCGAGACCAGCCAGTATGGCAAGGGTAAAAAACGGGTCTGGCAACCGCATCCTCGGGGGGCTAAACCCAGAGATGTCATCGAACTTCCCACAACCTGCAACGGTATGCACGAAAAAACAGCGCATCCGACCCAAAAGCCGGAAGAACTTTTGAGGAAGATTGTTTTGTTCTCGTCAAATCCGGACGATCTGGTGATCGATCCGTTCTTAGGTTCTGGAACGACGGCCGTGGTGGCCGAACAACTTAAACGTAAGTGGTTGGGATGTGATCTGTCTCTCGAATATTGCCAGTGGGCGGCTAAAAGAATCGAGTTGGTAGAGAACTGGCCCGTGGAAAAGTGGATCGCTTACGACCAAGAAAACGCGCAACGGAGGCAGTCGATTCGAAGTAACTACCATGTCATTCTGAACGAGCACAGCGAGTGAAGAATCCCCAAGGTTTTGGTAAATACCCAAGGGGCACAGGGTAGACCTCTTTTGGGCCAAAGTTTCGGGAATTCCTCGTCGCTGCGCTCCTCGGAATGATATGAGGGTAGGCAGTTACGATTCGAAATCAATAGAAAAGTTACCGATTAGAATTCGACTACCAGGAGTAATATCTTGGTATTATTTGAGGCCAACTCACTTGAATTGCACGGCGATTCTGGCCTAAAATTGAGCTTCCGGGGAGGTTTCGTTTAAAGCTTGGCGTAAAGAACTTGCTTTCTTCCCAGGACTCCCTAACTTCTGCATATCCATTTTGCTGAGAGATGTAAGAGCTCCTCCAATAACATACATCGATAACTACAAATTTTAGAACATCAGACCTTTCCAAACATGCAACGATCATGATTGAATTTACAATTCTACTCAACGATGATTCTTTGGCATTTGAGCCACATCAATACGCGGAGCAACTTCAGTTATTTTTTCCGCCAACGGCTCGTATTGGTCGCGATAATGATGTGGTTCACCTGGCTCCTATCCCCATTCATTGCTTTTTCAACGCTATAACCTTTGGCCACTGGTTAACAGAAATACACAACCTCTCGCAAAACGATGCTTTCGTAACCTATGTCATTCACGACATGTTCAAAGCAATTCTAAGAATGAGAATAAACCCAAGCCCTTCAAAAGCTCCTCTTTGGTCACATCAAACGGACTTTTTCTTTAATCCTATCAAAAACCGTATTCAAGCGGCTGGTATTTTAGATGATTTTCAGATTGCCTTCCATATCGCCAGTATGCACAATAAAGGTTACAGAAAAAAACGAGTTCACTGGCGTGAGGCAGTTCGACACGAGGGGTTTACAGACGCGGGCACTGAGCAACCGGGTACGCGTAACAGTTGGGACTGGCCTATGCTCGGTCTCACCGTCCGCCTTCAGCCGGCCCTTTCTAACATTGTAGCCCTGGCTCACATAAAACAAGCCTTTATTGCGGCCTATGTAGACACCATTCGTGCCGAATTTCCTGATGTTTTCAACCGCTATGAGGCTGTGTCCTATCGTTATGAATTTGTAGACCCAGCTACACTTACCGGCAACCCTGACATCGACGCTTCTAACCTGTGTGGTCAAAGTGACGTTCGGCTTGAGGATCGCACGCTGGTTATCCAAACTTTTATCGGTTCACAACCGCCAATCGTTGGCAACACCACCATTCGCCTCCCGTTTTGGCTTCTACTCACTCTGCGTCAGGATCCTACATCTATTCTCTTTCCCGTCCCCACCCATCACCAAGACCACCACCCCGATCCCTATAACACAGCCTTCGTCAATACCGTCAAAACCGACTTTGAAGGTCACTTTCGCCATTTGCTTGAGTCAGCTTCACCGTCCGGTCCTGCGGCCAAACGTTGGCCCAACCAAATCGATACTATCATAGCTGGTTTAAACGATGTATGCCACATCTTCTCCACAACCGACTATGACACTGCCATCAAGACTCGCTCACCTGCTTCCCCCACTACCTTCTGCACGATGTGTGGCTCCGAGATTCCAGACGATTTTGCCTGCTCGCCCAAGCGCGACCTGGGAGCTAGCGTCGGCAACTACACCGACTGGCACATTGGTGCTCCTGACCAAACCTGTGTCCTATGCGCCATTGCCAACTTCAAAACTCCGCCTGCCCTCGAACAAGCCCGTAGACTCATTTTCCAGCGTAAAATCGTCTATTTCGCCACCACTACGCCGGCTGCGGCTGAATTACAGCCCCAAAAACCAAAGCTCCCTTTCTTTGACGCCAGTCTGACCTTTAACCCCCAACTTTCCATTGTCTCCCTGGAGTCGCTGATTACGCTTAATATCATTGGCGCTCTTTATTTGCACGACACGTGCCGCCGGGTGGGCATTAACCACCCCCAAGATGGACACCCGCTACTGTGGCTCGAAGCTGCCAGTGAAGACCCTTTCACCTTTATCGGGTTTATTGGCAGCGATAAGGGCAAGGGACGCTTGCTTGAATTACTGACTCAACTTCAGGCCAATCTAAGCCGCCCCGTTCACTTACTTGACTCTATTCTGCCGATGAACATTGAAGTCCCATTTCAATCACTTACTGCTGTCTTGGGCGTTTCCAAGGGGCGACATTTTCAACTGAAATACAAACCTCTCACCACCAGTAATTGGCAAGGGACCATCCCGATTATCTGGGAAGGCTACCATCTCGTAGATGACCAAGCTTTAGCTGCGGCCCGCCAACTCTCCGCCTTTGTGACTCAGTTCAAATCCCGGCGGGTCAATCATCGCATGAAGCTCACCGCCTTGGCCGACAGCCCGGCTGCATTTATGGACCTACTCGTGGAACAAGGAGGGTACAATTACGAGAGAATTTACGACCGCTTACACACTCTCTCTGGCAACGGGGACCCGATTGCCTATCTCGCCCAATTAAGAGAAAGCATCCGTCGTTATCCGATCATTATTGAACTATGGGGGTAAATTTGATGATTGATGAACCTTTTGAAGCCTTCTATTTTCTCTATTCTGTCTCCCGGCGGAATCTGGCCAAAATGGCTGGACGATCCAGCACCCGCACTTCTACTCTCACCTACTATCACAACACTGTCAAAAGTGCATTAGCCCGTGCCAATGACCCTGACACATTTCTCAAATGGTTTGAGAATGCCCTGGATCTGGATTTCACCCAAAATTATGATGATCCATTGCCGTCGAGAGAGGCCTTTGCTACCCTGTTTCGAGAGCTAAAACAACATGGTACCATCGCCTTTATGCCGGCCCTTATTGAGCGCGTTCGCGAACGTAAACTAACTGACCCTACAACTGACGAGGAAGGAGAAGAAGCATGACCCGTCAACTGGTTAACGCTTATGGTCTGGGCACTACGCTTAATCCACTGGTTCATTCAGAGGAAGTTCTGGGAAACAAGGCGTTCTTCCGCCGCCTCAGCATCCGCAGTGGAGATAATATCATTCCAGTTCCGGTTCTCAGTGGTAACAGCTTCCGGGGCGCGTGGCGTGATCTTCTGGCTATGCACATGGTTGAAGCCTTGGGAATTAAGCGGCTATCAGCCACGTCCTTCGTCACTTTTTTTAGCGGTGGTTCCCTGAGAGAGGGTGAGGGTGCTCTGGCCGACGCGCTTTACGCCAATTTTCCTGCCTTAAGTCTCCTTGGTTTTTCAATGGGGGGGCGTATGTTTGCCTCTCGGGTTGGGCTAGATTTCGCCGTGCCTTTGACTGAAGAAACACGCCAGTATGCCCACGATGCCTACCCTAAGTTGACCTTACCAGTCCAAACGATTTCTATCAATGCTATCACTGGTATGACTATGATGACCCGCAAAGATGATCACTCCAAAGCACCTCTCATTGAGCTTAAGGTGGGGGATGCATTCGAATCAAATGATGTTTCTGAGTCAAATGAAACGCCCGAAACAGAAGATACCGAGGAAAGACGCAGCCCTACCCAAATGATCTATCACGTCGAGTACATCGTCCCTGGCACTCAATTAGTGCATGGCTTTCGCACCGTTTATCCTGTTTCTGACCTGGAATTAGGCGCACTGATCAAGGTTCTGGAGTTAGCCAGCCAACGCCCTCTGGGAGGGTTGGGCAGTAAAGGCTTTGGCCGCATGGAGTGGACCTATACCCTGACCTTACGTTCTTCTTTGGATCAATCACCCGGCCCGTCCTTGACCCTCAAGCTAGGGCAGACTGTAGATATTCCATCTGCATTAGAAACCTACAAAGAGAAATATGAGAAACATGTGGCCGAACTGGGATCTATTATCAAGGCCAACCCAAAACTGAGCCCCATTATTCAGTTTGCCGAAACAGAAAATGAATAAAGCTATTCACATCACCTTTCTGACTCCTTACGTCAGTGCGCTTACTCGCGATCAGGATTATCTACACGTTCCGCTGCCGTTGGATGGAGCCTTGGCTTATGCTGCTTACTGGCGAGCCTTGGTGACTGGCGACATTCCCTGGTCTGCGACCGGTAACCGGGCTGATCCAGACATTATGAATACCTATGTTCGGCCCGAACTCGAAGCTGTCCTGGGGGCTGTCAGTCTGGGGGATCGTGATTTGCTGGACGATAGCACCGTTACGGAGCGAATCTACTGCCTCTCATCTGGTTTTCCCATCTACCAGGGCCAGCTTTACATTAAATACGGTGCTCGTTGGGTGCAGCCCGACACCGGGGTTAACTTTATCCCTGAGCTTGAACTACAACCCATCCGCAAGCGTATCGACCGTAACCGTTTCAACTACCTGGATCTAGACCTGGTCACCGAACGGGGGCGTTCCAATGCCAGGGTTGAATGGGGCAAAGGCGTGGTCAAGCCAATTGATAATCGCATCGCTGCCTGGCGCGTTTATCATTACGTTTGGTTTGCCGAGATACAAGATGAATCTCGCTTGCGGCAATTATTGGATGTGCTTAAATTTCAGGGGATGGGTAAAAAACATACGGCTGGATTTGGCAAAATACGCGATTACGATATTCGGCCCCTTCCACCAGGTATCACCATCGAGCAAAAACTATTCCTCAAGCTTAATGACGAACTCATTTTACTCCGCCCACTACCCTATGATGCCATTATGTCAGCCAGTCGCCGTATTGTTATGACCAATTTGGTCATCGAGTCTGGCTGCGGCTACCAGCCACCTTATTGGGACAAACGGCGTGTTGTAGTACGAGAAGGGACACTGTTCAAATTTGCTTGAGCAACTGGAAATTGCTAAATACCGGTTTGTATTGCAAATTCGCGATTCGCTACACCTGCCTGCTTACAAGGGGGGTGTCTTGCGGGGAGCCTTTGGCACTACTTTTAAACGGATTGCCTGCCGGGCCGAACCAGCCTGTGCTTTTCGGCAAGGCTCAGAACGCCTGTGCCAGCAGTCAGACACCTGCGCTTACGGTTACGTTTTTGAAACACCCGTCCCCCCAGACGCCGAGGTGTTACGTACCCACCAGAATGTGCCACCTCCCTTTGTCATCGAACCTCCTCTGGACGAACGCCAACAGTATCAGCCGGGCGACACCCTCAGTTTTGACTTGATACTGATTGGTGCAGGCATCCAATACCTGCCTTACTTTGTCCTCGCCTTCAAAGCGTTGGGGGAAGAGGGGCTTGGGCCAGACCGGGGCCAGATTCAACTTTATCAAATCTGGGCACTGGACGCTCTCGGCCCATGGCAAACTCTGATCTATGACGGACCCAGCGACACCTTGCGCAACGAGCAGATGGTGGTTGGTATAGCTGAAATACAAAAAACGGCCCAAACCCTTTCAGCCGGGGCAATCACGGTCAACTTTCACACCCCGACCCGGTTAAAACATAAGGGTAAATACGTCCACCAACCTGACTTCCACGTTTTGGTCCGGGCATTGCTACGGCGCATCTCCACGCTATACTACTTTCACTGTGGCCAGCGTTGGGACATCGATTACCCGGCCTTGGTTACCCAGGCCCAAGCCGTACAGACGGTTCAAGCAAATACCGACTGGGTAAAATGGCAACGCTTTTCCAGCCGGCAAAGGCAACGTATCAACCTGGACGGATTTACCGGAGAGGTAACCTATAGCGGAGAGTTAACCTCATTTCGAGAGTTATTAATAATTGGCTCATTGACCCACGTTGGCAAAGCCTGTGTCTTTGGCTGGGGAGCATACAGCTTGGCTACTCCGCTCGCAAATTGAGGCCCTTTTGACGCAAGAATCAATTTGCGACGGTGAAATATCAAAGTAGGAGGATAGTTGGTATAATAACGCTTTCAGAGGCCCAGAATGGAATGCAATCGTGAAAAGTGGGCAAAAGTGGCCTCAAACAGGCTCAAGAATTTGGGGTTGCAATCCATTTCCCGTTGTGTAGGGGGCTGAAAGTATAAAAATAGATAAGAAATGAGATTTTTCGATGAATAGTTGCAATCCATTTCCCGTTGTGTAGGGGGCTGAAAGTTCGGC
>DAOUMU010000269.1:0-2071 GCA_034409055.1 Anaerolineae bacterium | reverse complement strand
CCCCGTCCTTCTGGCGACATTTGTTGCCAATCTCTATCTGGAAATCCGGCCGGTTTGTTTTCTATCATTTCGCAGCAGAGTCTAATGATTTCTTTGATTATGTCAAATTACCTTTGAACGATTACGTTTGCAGGATGCCGTTTTCATTTAGATAGAGCCTGTTTGGAGCGCCCTGGTTACCCACGGCCAGGTCAAGGTCGCCATCGTTATCTGCATCTCCCCAGGCCAGGCTGGAAGTGGTGTGCTGATCGATGCCGATGGTGATAGCGTCTACAGCCAAATCAGCGCGAATGGGAACTATGGCCCCAAAAAGCAGAAGATTGGCTATAACCAGGACAACTGTTAGATTCAGGTATAACCTGCTGGCCCGGTCTTTCCGTTCAGCGTTAAAAACATGCGGTGGTGTGTCGGTTGGTTGGCTATTAGTAGACAGGTCGATTTTGGCCCTCCTTTATTGCTGCTTGTTATTCATCATTCGTCATTTATGATCCTCAAACCTTAAACCCCAAATACTATTTCAAAATAAGCGGCAAATAAATCTCATTCGCCGCCACCGGCCAGGCCATCAAGGCATAAATCCCCAATCGCCTGGCCGGTACAGCAAAGGCATTGTCTACGTTGCCTGGCTCGCCCCCCTGTGGCTGCCACGCCTTGTTGCTTGCATCCCAATAGTAAATGGCCGTACCGGTGTAATAAACACCCATCACCCCAGGGTGGTAGTGCAGCCGCACCAGTCCTTCCTTGTCCAACTCGGTCACGGCCCCGGATAGCCGCACTTCGTAAGCACTGCCGACCAGGTGTTTGCCGGCAGGCAACGGCCCCGGCACGTAGCCGGTGGGCAAGACCGTGGCATAGCCGTCGGCCGGAATACCCTCCGGCGGAATGTGCAACTCGAAGTTACCATCCTCCGAGTAAAGGTGATTGGTGGTGATGGCCCGCACCTGTTGCAAGTTGTAGTCACTGTTGATGGCGCCCGGTAAAGCATCACCACTGACCCGCACCTGGCCGGTTCCCAACCCCACGCCGCTCAAGCTGACCGTGCCCAGGTGGCCTGCCTCGGCTGAGCTGTAGGCCAGCAAGGTGTGTTGGGAAGTGCCGCCGCCCTGGCCCGGAATGACGACCGCATCCAGCGGGGGACTATTCGCCGGTGTATCCTGCACCCTCAAAGTCAAGGTATCGCCCTCGGTACCGGGGATAAGGTTGAGGTAGGGTGGGCTACTGTCCGCCTGCATCTGGAGGCCCCCCCAGCCCCCCAGTGGGGGGAGGCCAGAGGGTGTCAACTTTAATTGGTAGCTGGTTTCGCTGCCCACAGCCAGCCCACCGGTCAGGGCTCCGTCAAAGGTGGCGGCCCGGATGGTATCCCCCTCAACCGCACCGTAGACGGCGATGTGTCCCTGCGAATCGGTCAGACCCTGGTCGATGGCGATGGTGTCGTTGTCGCGTATCGTGTACAG
Source organism: Anaerolineae bacterium (assembly GCA_034409055.1). Lineage (GTDB taxonomy): Bacteria > Chloroflexota > Anaerolineae > 4572-78 > J111 > DAOUMU01. The sequence goes on along the minus strand of DAOUMU010000269.1, from coordinate 617 downwards.
GGCCACCAGCGCATGATCTGCTGGCTGGCTGTGCGGATTCAGGACGGTCAGTTGGCGGGATGGGCCGGCCTGGCCGCTGTTACTGATCACAACCGTGGGGAAGGGGAGTAACTGGGTTGGGAACGCCTCGGGCCCGGCCATGACATGCCCTCGTTTACTGGGCATGTTGAGGGCCCAATCCGGTCCGTCGTAATAGTTGAGCACCGTTTCCCAGTCAGACTGGCCGTTGTTGAGGCGGTACTGTTCCGTACTGGTGCAGTTCTGGCCCCAGTTGTAGGTTTTATCGGCCAGTTCGCTGGCGTTGTATTGGTAGAACATGAGGCTGGCGTTGGTGGCATCCTTGTCGTTATCCAGGACCGTTTCATCCGTGCAAAAGGCGTCGAGTTCGCGACTGAACCCGTTGGCATCAACCAGGCGGAAGAAATACTCGTCGTACAGGTAAAGGGCATAGTGGCCAAACTCGTGGATCAGGGTGCGGTAGCCGGGGGGCTCGTTCCAGTGGCCGTTATTGCCGGAGCCGCCGTCCCAAAAACGTCCCACCCGAATGGTATGGGCTTCGTCACTGGAGGTGATACCGCCCACAAAGGCGTAGGGCCGGACAATGTTTTTGGTCGAAA
>DAOUMU010000268.1:0-40197 GCA_034409055.1 Anaerolineae bacterium | reverse complement strand
TGAATTTGTGGGACACCCCTTGATTTCAGGAGCTTAAGCCCTCAGAATCAAGGAAACAACATCTGGTCAAAGGCAGTGACGGATGACCCCTCTCTTCTGATGTGATGACAAGACAGTCAGGGGTTGGTTGGGCAAGGCAATCTGCCCGGCCCCTATCGAGCTTATCTGGAAAGCCTGGCCGCCACCATCCGCCAACCGGAACCGGCCCGCCTCAAAGCCCTACAAGACAGGGCCAGCCACCTGGTTGAAACCTGGCCGGCCACCCTGTCGCCGGACACCCCGCCGCCCCTCCGCACTCCGGCCCCCCTCCTCCTCCGCCTGGCCCGCCTCTTTGACCGGTACAACGAACCCGGGGCAGCCGTCCAGTGCCAGGCGGAGGCCATCGAGTACCTGCGCCGCCAGGCCGAAAGCCCGGACGACTGGCACACCTTAAGCGTGGCTCTCTACAACCAGAGCGGCTACCTGGCCCAACTGGAGCGTTTTGACCAGGCTGTGGCCGCCCTGGAGGAGGTGGTGGCCATTGACGAGAGGTTTGGCCTGCCCGACCTGGAGTCGGACCGGGCCGCTTTGGCCCAGATGAAACGCCGGCAGGAAGGGCTGCCGGAGGAAAGGATGAAGGCTGAGGGCGGAAGGATGAATGAGGCGGGACCGGCCGCGGCGTTTATGGCCCAATTGGAAGGGCAACTGGCCGAACTGCCGCCGGAGGCCCGGGAAGCGGCCCAACAACTGCTGCGGCAATTAAAGCAAATGTCGCCGGTGGAGCAGGAAGCGATGCTGCAGGCCATGCAACAGCAGGCCCTGGAACAACAGGCCGAGGCCATTGTGGCCGCCGCCCGCCAGGCCCACCGGCAAAACGACACCGCCGGCCTGATTCCGCAACTGGAACAGGTGGTCGCCAACTTCGCCCAGGCTGAAGCGGCGGGCTCGCCCGGCCACCAACTGGCCCAATTCAGCCGGGCCGTTATCGCCCTGCTGCGCGGCCAGCCCCTGCCGCCCGTCCCCGCGGCCTACGCCGAGAAGTTGGCTGCTTTGCAGCGGGATTTGCAGTCCTGAATATGATCTTTGTGATTTTTGGACAAAATAGCCAGCGCTGAATTTATGGAACTTAAGAAAATAATCGGGAAATAGATGGCCGGGCATGGGGATGCCCGGCCTACCCCAATTAATTTTTTAACCTTCATAAAATTCGGCGCGACCACACTCAATACAGAAAGGAACCGCTCATGGCTAGACCCATCACCGTCAAATGTCCCACCTGTGGTTACCAATGGCCGGTAGACCTGGATGACTACCAGGCCGAACGAACGGTGTTCAGGGGCAAAAACAAAAAGACCAAAGTGGAAGAATACCGGTTCAAATGTCCCCAGGACGGCACCTATTTTATCGTGCCGGTCACCCTTAAGGAGTAACCAGATGGCAGAAATCTCGATGGGAGAAGCGCGCCCGGAAACCCCGCAGGAAGCGGCCCTCCGGCGCTGGTTTGAGGAGCAGGAGCAGGCCAGCCTCGGCCACCTGGAAGCGGGGGCGCGGCAAATTATTCAACTGGTCACCGCCCTGTACGGCCTGATTTTTGGGGTGTTAGCCCTGGGCTCGGACAGGCTGGAAGCCAGCCTGCATGATCGCTGGGTGATTATCCCCGGTATGACCGCCGTCCTGGCCATGCTGGTCGCCCTGCTGGCCGCCCTGGTGGTGGTCCTGCCCCTGTTCGCCTACACCTACAGCCCCCACAAACCGGCCGAGCAACAGCGGGCCTACCGGCAAATGCTCAAACGGAAGGCAATGGGCCTGCGCCTGACCGTCGCCGGCTTCGCCATCGGCCTGGCCGCCTTCGCCTGGCTGATTATGGCGATGCTTTATTATCGTTAGCAACCTGGGGAGTAGGCAGTAGGGAGTAGGGAGTAGGGAGTAGGCAATCTTTCCTTACTCCCTACTCCCTACTCCCTACTCCTTACTCCCTACTTCCTATCCGCACCTCCCCCAGCAAAATCGTCTTGGGCGCAGGACCGGCCGGTCCCTCCAGCACGGCCAATCGCTCCCCGCTGGCCGGGTGGTACATGCCGGCCAGCAGTAAATAATCCCCGGCCGTAATCCCCTCATCGATAGGTAGATCATACCGGTCGGCCAACACCTCGCCGGGAACCCAGTGGGAGGTCGGACGCGCCCCGGCAAACGGCTGCCGGTCCTGTTGGGCCTTGACAAAACCGTCCGGCGCGGTCAGGTGGACAAAAACGGTGTAATCCTCCGGCAGGGGGGTCTGGGTGCGCCAGGTGAGGACGACCCGGAGGGAATGAGCGAAGGGCGAACCCACAGGGCCAGGGTGGCCAAGGGTGAAGGGCGAGGTGTAGTCTAGCAGTTCGATCCCCCCCTCCAGGCTGGCCAGGGGCGGCCTGTCTGCCACCGGGGAAAAAATGCACCATTGGCAGGGTAAGCCGGGATAGACAAAATCCAGGGCCCAGCCGGGGGGTACCTGCTCAAACCAGACCAACTCATCCTGACGCTGAAAATAACCGGCCAGGGCCTGGCGGCGACGACGGGCCGTGTCGTCGTCAATGATAATGTAAGCCGGGGTTTTGGTTTGCAGGTACGACTGCATGGCCGGCCAGGTATTGATCCCGTAGGGCAGGCGTTCAAAGGTGAAGTGAGCCGGAAATTTCCAGAGAGGCAGGGACTTGCTGGGACCAAACGTGACCAGGGCCTCCGCCGCAGGCCGGTCGTTTGACAGCCATTGGACAATTTGTTCCGCCTCGGCGTTGGCGCTGCGGTCAGACTGATACGGGTCGACGGCCAGGGCCCAGGTCTCGAGCCGGCTGGTATCGATCAGCCACCATACGCCCCAACCGAAGACCAGGGCCAGGGCCAGCCGGTAGCCGGTCAGCAGCCGGCCGGATGGCCGCCCTAACCCCCCAGAGGCCCCCCCTAACCCCCCAGAGGGGGGAATTTGGGGCGAGGCGCCCGCCTCACCGGCTCTGTGTTGTTCCCTGGAGAAAACCTGGCCTTCTGGGGAGGCAAGCCAACGCCTCAGGCCAGTAACCAGGCTGACGATCATATCGGCCAGCAGTAGATAGAGCGGTCCCAGTAGAGGTATCACAAAGCGGGTCTCGGCGGAAGAACCGGCCACGTACCAGGTAAAGAAGAGGTAAAAAAGAGCGCACAGAAAAAAGGTAAACCAGAGAGCGTTCTGGTGTTGGGCCAGGTAGTGGGCCAGGGCCTGGCGTTGAAAGAGAAGCAGGTAAATGAGCAGGCCGGTGGCCAGCAGCCCCAGGGCCGGTCCCAACCAGGCCGGCTCAAAACTACGACCGGGAATAAGACTGCGGGCTACGACCGGATTAAGGCGGCGCAACCCTTTTTGCATCCGGGCGACCATGTCGGCCGGGGTATGCGTGGCAAAATAGGAAGCCCGAGTCGGCAAATCGGCCGGATCAGCCGTATTGATCTGCTCCAGACGGTCCATCCACATAATGTGCTGGGTGGCAAAATTGTAGGTGGGGCTGCCAAACTGGTGGGTATTGTAGATCAGCAACGGCAGCGAGATGATGATAAAGAATAGGGGCACCAGCAACAATTCGACATGACGAAAGATACTGAGCCGGTAGTGCAATAAAGCCATCAAACCCCAGGCCGCCAGCAAAACCGGGGCCGAGCCCTTGGTTAAAAAGGCCAGGCCGACAAATATCCCGGCCAGGACACAGTTTTTCCAGCCCTCGACGCTTTTAATCAGGTAATACCAACAACCGACCATAATCAGGGCCAGGCAGGTATCGGCGTAAACCGTGGTGGCCCGCACGTGAAATTCCTTGTTGGCGGCCAGGAGAAAGGCGGCCAACAGGGCCGCCGGCCAGCCAAACATGCGGACTCCGGCGGTAAAGACGGCCAGCACGGTCAGCCCTCCCAGGCCCAGGGTCAGTAGCTTGGCCGTGGTAAAGTAGCGCCAATCCCGCTCGGCGAAGGGGGCCAGCAGCAGGGCATATAGAGCGGGACGCGTCCCATCACTGAGGGTGCCGGACTCCCGTAGAGCCAACCCCAGGGAGAGATAGGCGCTTTCATCTCCGTCGCTGGAGATGTGGTTGAACAGGATTTTGGGCATCCCGACTACCACAAAGCGACCCACAATGAGCGCCAGGAGGAGGCTGAATAAGACTTGCCAAACGTTCGTTTTTTGTCGCACTGGATACCCAATAGGTATAGTTTCTCAGAAAAAGATTTTGGATCTAGGGTCGGAGTCGAGGCTTCAGCCGGTCAGAGTCGGGCCAAAACCGGCTAATCCCACAGGGAGGCTTCGCAGTGCGTAGCCTCCCTGTGGGACAGCCTCGACTCCGCTCAAAAACACACAGTGCTGTGCATTGTCTGAATGTCTATAGCAAAGTAGCAGGTAGCAAGGTGATACGCAACACGCAACACGCCAAATATCGGCCACGAACCGGCGTTGAGTAGCTAACTGCAATGCACTGAGTATAGGAAATTCTACATCGTTGTCAATCACGGTAACCGTACAAGTAAGGGGAGTAGGGAGTAAGGAGTAGGGAATAGGCAATCCCCAATTTTTATTTGTTGACGAGGCGTGAATTGTGATACAATAGAGGCGCACCAGCGGCAGTTTTGCCCTGGATACGAGGCTAAAGATGACTGTTAAGGCAAGATACACACATACCAATCTCATCGCTCAAGACTGGCAGAAACTGGCTCAATTTTACGAACAAGTTTTCGGCTGCACCCCGGTGCCGCCTGAACGAGAGCTGGCCGGTCAATGGCTTGAAGAGGGTACCGGCGTGCCCAAGGCCCAGATCAACGGGATTCACTTACGCCTGCCGGGCTACGGTGAAAACGGGCCAACCCTCGAAATCTTTCAATACAACCCCCAAAAGGCATGGTTAAAACCGGCCGTCAACCGGCCCGGTTTTGCCCACATCGCCTTTGCCGTCGACGATGTCGAAGCGGCCCGAGAGGCTGTCATCGCGGCCGGCGGTGGCAGTGTGGGTAAGGTTGTTTCTTTAGAGGTTCCCGGCGCAGGCACCGTAACCTTCGTCTACGTCACAGACCCCGAAGGAAATATTATCGAGTTGCAGCGTTGGAGTTCGAAAGGATGAAGGATGAGGGCGGAAGGATGAACCGTTACTCATCGTCACACATCTCGCCCGCTTCGACGTACTTTTTTATCTCCTCAAATAACTTCTGGGCATAGATGCGATGAACCTTCGGCGAAGGGTGGCCGTCAAAGACGTTAACGGCGATAATCTCATCGGCCAGTTGCTCGGCAAACTCTTGCTCATAATTAATCGGGTTGAAGCCCAGTTGCGCGGCCGTCACTTCGGCCTGGTGGTACCAGCGCAGAAAACGTTGCAGCTCTTCATCTGGATGACGATAGTCGGTGGGCCGGTCGGTATAAGTGCCCTGGTTGAGCACGGCAAAAATCGGTTGGGGCAAATCCATCTGGTCCGACATAGTTTTGATGTCTCGTAGGGCCTGCTCAAATTCAACCCACTCGGTCGAGTCCTGGTCATACACCCTATCTAAGGCCACCTGCCAGGCTGGAACGAGACCTACTTTGACGATAAAGTTGTCGATGGCCCGCCGCAGTAGATCGGCCGTTCGCTCCAACTTTAAGTCTTCGACCTCCTCTAAGATCTCCTCTATCGTTTGGCCGTACTTTTTTTCAAATCGTTCCCGTTCAATTGAATAGTTCTGGCTCTTGGGCTGCGGATCGTTGAGCACAAACCCCAGCACCACTAAATCCGGTTCCACCAAATTCTTATAGTCGCGTAGACTGTCCCTTTCCCGGGTGGTGGGCGCACCGGGAAAGCCGAAGTTCAAGACTTCAAACGCTTTGTCAGGGTACGCCTGGTTAAGGTCAGTTTCAAGCAGGGTGGTATAACGCTCCTCGACCCAAACGCCTTTGCCCCAGGTAAAGGAGTCGCCCAGCACCATGATCCGGCATAGGCCTGCCGGTTTGGGCACAGCAAACTCCCGCTCCCGGAATCGAAACCGGTTCCTGACTTCGACCGGCTCGGACTGGTTCAAGGTTGGGTCGGTCAGGGTGAGATAAACCTCAAAGCCGTACACCAGCCCCAGCAGTAGCAGCAGATTAACCAGGATGAGTATTAAGACTTTCCACGGGCGAGACAATCGAGTCTGATCGGGTTGAGAGGTCATAAGCATTTGATAACCGGGTTTCACTACCCGACATGGGGAGAGAAACCAGGGTTTTTTGTCGTCTGAACCAAGCTAATCGTTGCTTTTTGAGCATTCTAAAGCACCAAAAATGCCTTAGCAAGCGAAAACCCTGGTTTCTGATTTCCAACAAACATAACCAAGGCTCTACAGCGAAGTTAAAATGATACTGCAACTCGCCACCACACACAAATTCAGACGGTTTTGAGTATTCTCTCCAAAAGTAAGGGCGAGGCAAGTCGGATTGGTAGTGATCGAAGCAAACAAGCCACACTCCGACTTGCCTCGTCCCTACCAAATTTGAAAAGGATACGGTTTTGACTTATGGCTCACTTACTGTAGAATTCACGCCCAGTGAAATAGCAGAGCTATGGTGGCGGTGTTTGATTTGGCCCGTAACAAACAGACAATTTTAATGCTACTGGTGATCCTATCGGCCTGGCTGGTGGGCCTTTATAACCTGGGGGATGCTCGTATTAGTCACGACGAGTTAAAAACGTTGATAATGATTCAATACGAATCTCCCTCTGGAGTCTTGACCAATTTTTATTCTTACAGTCACGTCTTCTTTTCACTCCTGCTGGACATTGTGTATGATCTGACCCATAAGTTCTATCTGTTGCGCGGTATTCCGGTTGTGTTTGGTGTCCTGGCAGTAACCTTGACCTATCGGGCCGGTAAATCGCTCCTTGACCGTAACCCGGCCTTAATGGCCAGTGTGTTTTTGGTCATCACCCCCCTCTTCATTCAGTACCTGAGAGAAATGCGGGGCTATTCGGCTATGGTCTTTTTCAGCCTGGTCATTCTTTTCAGTTTGTGGCAGGCGGTCACTACCCGGCAAAAACGGTATTGGCTCGGTCTGGTCATTGCTGCGATTCTGGGCGTTTATACGCATCTTTATTTTACCCTGGTTTTGGGGAGTATCACCCTGATCGTGGCCGGTGAGTGGTGGCTGGCCAGAAGGAATCAACGGCAGCAGCCGGCCATACTTAAGCCTTACATCGTCAGCTTCTTCGTCGTCGGCCTCACCCTGGCCATTTTGTATACCCCCATCGTGCGGCAGGTGCTGGCGGTACCCCAGGAACAACAGTTACGGGCGCCCCAGTTTGGACCGTTCGCGCCGACGTGGTCCTTTGGGCAAGCGTTCGTCAGCGTTTTTCTTTTTTTTAGTCCCCTCGGCCTTGACCAAAACATCGATATTTTCTTTGTCCTGGTTCTGGTGGGCTGTGTTAGCGGCTTGTGGCAACCGGCCCGGCGCCGGGCCACCCTCTGGTTGCTCTTATGGTGGTTGGCCCCTTTTTTGGCCAACCTGCTGGTGATGGCCATTGTACCGGGCACCTCCGCTCAAATCAGATTTCATCTGCATACGCTACCGGCTTATTTATTGCTGGCTTCGTCCGGCCTGGTGGCGGTGATTGACTACCTGGCCGGGCTGGTCAAAGCGATCATCCCTTCTAAGCGAGCCAGGGATATTCAGCATGCTTCTGTTTATGCGGTGGCCGTCATTCTAGTCCTGGTCATCACCGTGCCTCAAACGGCGCAGGCGCTTGAAGAAAAAACGGATGAGGCCTGGTCAAAGGTTGGCGCATATCTACGCTCAGAAGTAACGACCAGCGATATCGTTCTCTGTGAAGCCTTCAGGTTGCACGGGGGCAGAGGCGGAGACAACGGCACCTGCGGTTGGCAGTTACAGAACCTGGAAAGCCTGAACCATCCCCAGGTACCCATTCAACATTTTAATCTCATAGCCAACTTCCGGGGCACAGAAGGTTTGCGAGATACTTTACGAGAACAGGGCCGGGTTTGGTTCGTGATCTACTTCCCCGGTCCCCCCCCCTATTCCCTTGATGCTCTGGAAAACAGGTCCGACCTGGCCGTCAAACAATTCGGCCATACCTGGGTCATTCGCGTTGATTCCAGTGATACGCTTATCGGCAACCTGATCGATTGTGGTCATTGGCTGCTCAACTATGTCCCGGATGAAAAACATCAGTTTGACTACCATCTGGACCTGGCTCAATTGTATGCTCTGGCCGGTGATATGGCGGCGGCAAACTTACATTTAGAGCAAGCGGCCCGGGTCCAACAAGGTTCAACTGATCCGGACTGGATGCCAGAACTGGCCAGGTTAAGAGAGGTAGCCACGATTGTCCGATTTTATGCTCCGGTCAACCCGTCGCCCCAACACCACGTCGACGTTAACTTCGACAACCGGCTTAAACTATACGGCTATTCCCTGGAACCTGACACCTTATCTCAGCCGGCCGAGGTCAAAGTATCCTTCTATTGGCAACCGACCGCTCCGCTCGAAAAGGACTATTTTGTCTTCGTTCATCTTAAGGATACGAGTGGTCATATCGTAGGACATTTTGATTTTCAACCGTTTGATGCGATCCTGCCCACTTCCCAGTGGCCGGTGGGCACAGACCTCAGAGAGGCCCGGCATTTTTCAGTGCCGGGTGACTTACCGCCGGGCGAATATACTTTTGTGATCGGTCTTTATTTGCCCGAAGATATGAGCCGGCTGAGGATTATCGAGGATACCAGTGGCCAGAATGCGGCTCGATTAGGCACGCTGATTATTGAGGGGTCGTAGGTAGGATATGGGTAGAGAACTTTGGTTCAACGCGGATTCGAGGGGTAACGGCCCCCCTACCCCCCCAGAGGGGGGAATTTTACCGGATTCACCCCCCTTTGGGGGGGCGGGGGGGCTTTCTACCTCTCAAAGCCACGTAGAGCCAGAACTTTTTGCCCGGGCCGCCCTGGCTCAAATTCCCAAAATCTTGACCCTGCTGGATCGTAACGTGCATAGTCCGACCTATGGCTGCTTTGACCGGAACTTCTGGCATTACAAGATCATTGACTTTCCCAGTGGGATGGCTCAGGAGTTTGTCTGGCCCCTGGCCCTGGCTTACAAAACCGATATACCTGACAATCCTTTTTACCAACAGCCTGCCCTGAAAGCCTGGGTCGAAGCGGGCCTCCTCTATGCCGCCCTCAGTGCCCATTCCGACGGGTCGTGTGACGATTATTTCCCTTATGAACGGGCAGCCGGGGCCGCCGCATTCTCCCTCCTGGCTGGTATCGAGAGTTATATCCTGCTGGGCTTAAAAAACGAAACCGTCCTCCATTTTTTTGAAAAGCGGGCCGGTTGGCTGGCCCGGCATGAGGAAAGTGGACGTCTGTCGAATCATCAAGCCCTGATCGTGCTTTGCCTGGAACGCCTCTCGGACCTCTTACAGACCACCCAATGGGATCGTTTCAAGGCGGAACGGCTAGCCCGGGTCTTGTCCTGGCAAAGCAGCGAGGGCTGGTTTCAAGAATATGAAGGGTGTGACCCCGGTTACCACACCTTGACCATTTCTTTATTGGCCCGTGTTTATACCCTGAGGCCAACCCCCGAACTCAAGCAAGTCCTGGAAAAGGCCGTGGCCCTGGCCGTCCACTTTGTTCACCCGGATGGTTCCTACGGGGGAGAATATGCCAGCCGAAACACCTATAATTTTTTCCCGCATGGCTTTGAGTTAGTGGGCCGCTGGATGCCGGCCGCCCTCAGTATCAATGATCGTTTTCTCATGGGGTTGGCCAATGGTTTGGGGCCCTGCTACGCCGACGACCACATTATTGGTCATCATACCTGGAATTACCTGTTGGCCTGGCGAGATTTTGTCAAAGACCGCCCCGCCCTTACCCCCCGTCCGTCGGGACGGATCTGGTTAAAAGAGGCACAGATTTTGGTTGACCGCCGCCGGGATACCGAACTTTACCTGGCTCTCAACAAGGGGGGAGTTTTCAAAATTTTTCGGGGGAAGCAGTTGGTGGCCTCGGATACCCAGTTCTCGCTGCAAGTGCAGGCTGGCCAGACGATCAAGAATGCGGTGGGGCATTTGGTGGCTAACTACCGGGTCGAGGTCAGCGAGAACGAAATTTCGATTCAGGGCCGGCTGGGCTGGGCCAAACAGACGCAAATGACCACCCTAAATCTGCTGGTCCTGCGCCTGGTGATGTATAGTGTTGGCCGTTTCTTCCCCAACCTGGTCCGCAAGCTGCTGCAACGTATACTGATCACCGGCAAGAAGGAAGCCCCCTTCAGGTTTCGCCGGCTGTTGCGGTGGGAAGACGGCACCTGGAAAGTGACAGACGAACTACAAGCAGAGTCCTGGGAGAAGGCCATTGCCGTTGGCCTGGGCTGCGACCAGACTTCTATTTACGTGGTCATGAGCCGTACCTTCCAGGCCGGTCAATTACAACCGTGGTTGGACCTGACGGATGCAGTCCGCAACCTCTCGCCCGGAGAACCACTTACCCTGGAGCGACATATCTGATATGAAACGACTCATTTCAATTGCCATCGGCCTGATTATCTTGGCCGCGATCTACTGGAAAATTGATGTCAGTGAACTGATTCAAGTATTCAAACAAAGTGATGCCGGGTGGTTGTTGATCGGCATCAGTATGGTCATCCCCCTGACCCTGCTCACGGCCTGGCGTTTGCAACAACTCATACCCTCCGGGAAAAGGTTGGGCCTGGGCGAAGCCACGCGTTTGATCCTGGCCGCCAGTGGGCTGAATATGGTCCTGCCCTCAAAGATGGGGGATATTGCCAAAGCCTATTTCATCCAAAAACGAGGCTACCTGGGCGGGTCGTTGTCGCTGTCGTTGGTAATCTTCGAAAAGACCTGCGATATGCTGGCCCTTCTGGTCTGGTGTGTGTTTGGCCTAATTCTCTATTCAGACAAGGATTGGCTCTTTTTGGTGCTAACCGGTAGCGTAGCCCTGGGTCTTATGCTTGGCTTGACCCTGCTGGGCTCTCGCCGCTTTGCCGAACTATTTTTTGCAGCGGGACAGGCCGTCGCCTCCCAAAAGTTCAAGGCGAAACTGGAAAACCTGCGTCATTCCTGGCTCGAAATGCACGCCTATTTCTGGCGGGATAAGGTTCGCTTGACCAGAATCTGGCTGATGTCCCTCTTGATCTGGTTTCTGCACCTGCTGCAAACCTGGTTTTTTATCCTGGCTCTTAAAGCCTGGGTACCGTTGTTGATTAATCTGGCCCTGGCCCCGCTCTCCATCCTGGTAGGCTTATTGCCGCTGACCTTTGCCGGCATAGGCACTCGCGACGCAGCCATCATCGTTTTTTACCAGCCCTTCCTCAACCCGCCCACCGCCGCTGCCCTGGGCCTTCTTTTTACCTTGCGTTACTTGCTACCGGCCCTGGGTGGCTTACCCTTCCTGGGACAGTATATGGAATTGGCCACCGCTGACGGGCGACGGTCGACCGCCGACGAACCAGGCATAACCGCCGGTCGTTAGTTTTATCGAGAGGAGAACCACAATCATCAAACGTTTAATCCGTGAAACCGCGTTTCAGTTAGCTCGCCGCGACCTGGCCGAGTTCCTGGTAGAACACGAGGAACAGATACTGCGAATCTTTCGGGAAGAAATGCAACGCCTGGATGATGAAATTCCCGAAGAACGCTTGTTTATCGATATCAAAATGGTGCCCCTGGGAGAGGCGCTCCTGAAAGCGGCACTCAGGACGCTCTATCGTTTTTTGACGGAGGATGTTGGGTAGGTGGTTAGTTAGTTAGGCGTTTAAGGGCCAAACATTGATAATTGTGAATAGTGAATAATTAATTGTGAATTGTGAATGGGGCTTTACGAAATTCATAATTGGCTACACTTGCCCTGCGGGTTCACAATTCACAATTGTTTTATTCGCCATTCGCCATTCATCATTCATCATTCATCATTATCCCCCCCGTTTGCGGGCCAGGGCAATTTGCCAGGGAAAGGCGTAGCCATGCCAGAGGACGTCTACCACGCTGCCCGCCATCCGGCGAAAGCTGCGACCGGTATAGTTGTGTAAATGTTCCGGGTCGTTGCCAAAAGCGGACAGGTGCTTGCCGCGCAAAAAGTTTGCCCCACGGAACCAGGGTTCGTGCGGCACACTGACCAGCACATATTCCGAAGACACCCGGGCCAATTCCCGTAAGCCCACCGTTGAATCGGGTAAATGCTCCAGCACTTCCAAACAAATGACCAGGGGGAAACTGTCCGTGGGAAAGGGCAGATGATGAATATCCACGTTCACCAGGGGCATATTGTGTTCTAGATTGGCCCGTCCCCACACCAGCGCCTCCGCGCTCAAATCGCCGCCCATCGCAGCCAGGGACATGTTGCGCTGCTGTAACTGTTGAATCACAAAGCCCTCGCCACAACCGGCATCCAACAGGTGGGTGACGCCCGTCTGTTGGACCAACTCGACAATTTTGCGGTGAAACCGCTTCAGAAGCGCCCGCTGCAGCGGATTGGGGTTAAGATGTTTTTGTAGATTTCCATAACGGTCCATAGGTCAATTATAAATGAGAAATAAGAAATGTCACTCATGCCTTAAAACTTTTCTAATGGTATATTCTCGTTCCGGGCGAAAGGTGAAGTAACGCAGCATTTCGCCCAACAAACCGGTCGAAAAAAGCTGGATACCCAGAATCATAGCCAGAATGCCGACGGTAAAAAGGGGACGTGTACCAATGGGTCCCACTTCGGCTAAGCCCCAAAATCTCAGGAACCATAACCCAGCCAGGTAAAATTCAATGATCCCGCCCAGGGCAAACACTAGCAAACCGCCGGTGCCAAAAAGACGCAGCGGATATTTGAGATAGGTCATCAGAAACAGAACGGTGATAAAATCGAAAAAGCCTCGGATGGTCCGAGCAGCACCATACTTGGAAGCACCGGCGTGGCGAGGGTGATGCTGCACCGGCAATTCGGTGATGCGAAAGCCCTTGTTGGCGGCCAAAACCGGAATAAAGCGGTGAAAATCACTGTAGAGCGGAATCTGCTCCGTCACCACCCGTCGATACACCTTGAAACCGCAATTAAAATCGTGCAGTTGCACGCCGCTAAAGAGCGGTACGGCCCAATTAAAAATGCGCGAAGGTAAGGTTTTGTCGATAGGATCCTGGCGTTGATGGCGCCAGGCAGACACCAGGTCATACCCTTCATTCAGCTTATTGACCATAGCCGGAATTTCGGCCGGATCGTCTTGCAAATCAGCATCAAGAGTGGCGATAATCTGGCCCCGGCAGTGACGGAAACCGGCCGTCAGGGCGGCCGTCTTGCCAAAATTCTGCCGAAAATGGATCACCTGAACGGCTGCATCATTTTCAAACAGGCTGGTCAAAATTTCGGCAGAGTTATCCGTGCTACCGTCATCGACAAAAACAATCTCGTAAGGTTGAGCCAGGGCCGGCAACACTTCGCTTAATTTTTGGTGTAATAGCTTTAAGTTCCCTTCCTCGTTTAAAAGGGGGATCACGACAGAGATGGTAGGGGAATCTTGGGCCACAATCTACTCCGGCTGCTGTTTGGGCATACGAATTTCTTCATGGTAAGAGCGCTCCGTATTCACCGCCCAAATATCGTGTTGCTCTCCCATAATATTTTTCACAGTCAACATGGCGGTGAGCATGGAGTGGTCCTGGTTATTATACATGTGTAGCCCATTTCTTCCAGCCGTGTATAGATTTTCAATCGTGGCCAGGTAAGCTTTAATCGTTTCCAGGTAGGCCTTGTATTCTCCCATATACACCGGATAGGCTTTGGGCTGGCGAAAGACCACCCCATCTATCACATTCTCTGCCGATACCAGGCCAATACGAGCCAGTTCCTGCCGGCCCAGGGTCACCAAATCCGCATCATCCATTTGCCACAGCGCATCCCCCTCCGTGCAAAAATACTCCAGGCCAATGCAGGTGGTGCCATTTTGAGAGGCAGGGATCATCTCCGGACTCCAATTCTTGAAATTTTGGATTCGGCCAACCTTTACTTCGGGGCTATGAACATAAATCCAATTATCGGGAAAAAGGTCATCAGGCCGAATGATCAGGGCCACGGTTAAAAAGTCGCGATAGGTGAGCCTCCGAGCGGCCTCGACAACGTCCGGGGGGGGCAAGGGTTTTATTTTCAGGATCAGTTCATTGAGGGGCATACTCGAGATAAAATAGTCACCCGAGGCAGTGACGGACCCATTGGGGCTGGCAGCCACTACCTGCTTGACTCGCTGACCCTCCACCCATAATTCAACCACTTCTGACTCGAGCATGACCTGATGTCCGTCGGCCTCGATGAGTTCTTGTACCCGTTTCCAAAGCATACCCGGTCCACGGCGGGGATAATAAAAGGAATCAATCAGCGTTTTTACCTGTTCGCTCTGGGACTCTAACAGGGCGTTTTTGATGGCTGTCGATAGAGACAACCCTTTGATCCGCTGGGCAGCCCACTCGGCTTTGATCTCGGTGCAAGGAACACCCCACACCTTCTCGGTATAGGTCTTGAAGAAAATCTGGTAGAGGCGCTTACCGAAACGATTAGAGACCCATTCTTCAAAATTTTCTTCTTTAGGATAGGGCCGAATACGGGCCCAAACATAACTTAACCCCACCCGAAAGCTCTCAACCAGTCCCAGTTTTAACAAAGCATCAAAAAAACGGATGGGATAATAGAAAAATTTGTTTTTATAGTAGATACGTGACAGGCGGGACCGACGTAGAAAGTCGTCACCCAACACCTCGTGCCACATCGCTTCCACTTCACTGACTTTGGTATAAAAGCGATGGCCCCCAATATCGATGCCGTATCCCTTGTAATTTTCTGTGCGAGCGATGCCACCGACGATGTGTTCTTTTTCAAACACAATCGTTTTCTGGCCCACTTTATTCAGTTGGTAAGCGGCAGTTAGCCCTGTTGGCCCGGCGCCGATGATGACCACGTCGGTTTTAAGGTGCGTTGAACTGTTTAATTTGGTATTCATATCCTCATATCTTGGCTGCCCCTTATCCCTACCTCCCTCCTGATTCAGGGTTAATCATTACTGTACCGATTGTTAAACTATTCCCTTGCTCGTTACCGGCCACATCAAAATAGTTCAAGCGCAGATTTAAATCCGGCTCATACATACCCACCCGCAGGGTATACTCACCAGCCGGTATATCGGGGGGTAGTTTCAACAGGTGGCGATCCAAGACGAACGTACCGGGGAGCCAGGTATTGGCGTGAGAGGTACCACATACGGGAAAATCATCAGCTTGAGTCCACAGTTGTCCTTCAGATGAGGTCAAATGCACAAACACTTTGTAGCGTAAACTCAACAGGTTTTGTGTCTGCCAATACAAAGTGACCGGGACAATGCCAGCCGGGTAAGCGTAACGAGTGTCCAGGTCATAGCCCATCAGAGCCACCCGTCCCTCCAGTTGCTTGGCCCGTTCTAAATACTCCGGCGGGGCATTCTGTTTTAACTCCGATCCCTCACCTAAAACCAGAGCTGGGGCCAGGGTGATGTCTGGTTCGGACGTGGATTGGGCAGGCAGGCCAGCGGCAAAATCGGCGGCAGTGACCGGCGGATCGAAATGGGATGTCTCGTACAGGTCAATCACCTCTGTCTCGTCGGCGGCAGGATTAAATTCCAAAACCGTCATTCGCAATCGATCGTTGCCCCAGATACGATACCGGGGGACATAGCCAAAATCATTGGGCCGGAAAGGAACATTAAAATCATTATCGCCTTTGTAAGTAATCTCGCCTTGCAGGACGTAGTCGGGATAACAGGGGCTGGCCGGTGTATTGAGCATATACCAATTGGGGGCATTACCCTCATCATTGCCGGCCCAGGTACCCTCTAACTGGCCGGTTCGCTTCAACTGGCCGATCACCTGCCAGCCCAAACGAAAAGGATAGCCAAAGCCAATACGGGCTCGGTAGGGATAATCAGCGTCGGTGGGGTAAAAGGCACTTTTATGGTCAGGATAAGTTAAGACATATTCCAGATCACTGCGCAACAGGACCATGACCGTATGGGCGGCAAAAATCAGCAGCAGGACGAGACTCAAACTAATCATTATCCCCTGGCCGACAGGTTGTCTCAAGCCCGACCAGCGAGTGGTAGCCCGTTGCCATCCCTCGGTTAACACCAATCCTACCAAAATGACCAGGGCCGCCATAAACAGGTAATGATGTTTGCCGGGTCGGTTGACCAGAAAAACGCAAACCAAAAAAGGGGGCGCAATCCACAACCACAGTGTTCTGTGGGGCAGGGCAGTGTTGGGTGAAAGAATCATCAGGGCGAAAATTACGGTCAGGCCAAGCCCAATCGCCACCGCCGACAGTTTTTGGACACCGGCCAAAGCCAGCGCCACACCCCCTATGATCAATATAATCACACTCAAGCTAGCAAGTAGAGAAGTAGAGAAGGAACGGACTGGTTTTCCTCCTCTGCTCCCCTGCTCCTCTGCCCTCCTGCCCTCCTGCCCTCCTATCAGAGCAATCACTACCACCACCAGTAGACACACATTAAACAAGACCACATAGTAAGCCGAATTGTATTTCAGCGCCTCGATGTAAAAAAAGTGGCCTAAATTGTTAAAGGGGGGGAGGCTACCCCCACCAATCCGATTCTCCAGGTAGGTCCCTGTTTTGCCAACATTGGGATGTAATAAAAAAGGCAGGTAAAAAATAGTGGTTGTGGCCACAAAAATCAGGATCGAGGGCCACAGATAAGTCAGGCGTGAGATGTGAGACGGGAGACGTGAGAGGTGAACCCACAGGGTAGATGACGTGAAACGTAAAACGTGAAACGTGAAACGTGAAACGGTTAGGTAGACGACGACAGGTAACAACAGAATTGTTTCAAAGTGAACCAGAAAAGAGGCGGCCAGTAAAAACGTCCCCAGGCCATGTAACCGGCGGGATTGGCCACCTGTTTGCCGAAAACGATAGAAACAGTAAATCGCGGCCAGGGTGAGCAGCAACACCCCACTCTGGTATTGGGCCGTGCGAGCATAAGAGACAAAAACGCCGTCAATTGCCGCCAACAAGCCGGCCACGATCCCCGTCTGCCGATTGAATAGCCGCCCACCGAGTAACACGATGAGCCCGATACTGGCTGTACCGGCCAGCGAGAAGGGTAAGCGGACAGTTTGCTCATCAAATCGTCCAGTTAAAGCACCGATGGCATTCAGCAATAAAATCTCGCCGGGCCCTTTAGAGTGGGTTAGAATGGCTTCCACGTTGCCGTAAACCAGCGACATGGCCCGCAGTAAAATGTCAGCCTCGTCGCCTTGGTGGTCGGAATAGTAAACATTGGCTACACGAAAGAAAGCGGCTATGAGCAAAATGATAACAACCCAGACGAGGTAAGAGGTAGGATTTGGGAGGTCGGATGTGGGACTCGAGGTTGGCGGTTGGCCACTGCCTGACGCCGGTTTCAAGTCCGGGATTTTAGATTCTGGCCTGTCTGATTGCTGTCGCCAGGCGATGAGGGTAAAAAGTAGGGTCAAACCAGCCAGACCACTCACAACAGAGAAAGTATTGAACGGTATACGGACAAAAGCCATCAATAACAATAAGGTGATGGTTAAACCGTAACTAACGGCTACGGCCATCAACCCTCGTTCTAATTGGGCCAGGGGCGAATCGTGGGTACCCGGCCAGAGAGCGGCCAGCAAGGCATACCCCGGCCAGAAAGCAATCAGAAGTAAACCTACCACCAATTGTCCTGGATACCAGGGTACAATGATGAGCAATAAGGGGAGTAATAGAGCCGCCCCCGTTGTAATCATCAGGCTTCTGTTTTTCATAAGCAAAAAAATTTCGGTGCGTTTCAAAATGGATAGGCGGGACATTCCTATGCCCCGCAAATGCATAGGGATGCGTTGGCGACGTTGGTTTTAACCGAACAGATGCGCATACAAAACAGGGGGCATTTTACCACCGGACGGATGATTATTCAAGACTAGTTTGAGGATACCAATCCTTCTTCAACCAGCCAGTTACACATCAAATCTGCCGCCAATTGATGCCCCCTTTCATTAAAGTGGAGATCTTGGCTAAAGTAGAGCAAATCGTCATGCGCGGCGTCGTATACCTGGAAGTCAGGCATTAAATCCAGGGTGGGGATGTTGTTTTGCCTCATGAAATGAGCGATGGCTTTATTAGGGGCCTCAATATCCCAATCAAGACTTTCCAGCGAGCCGTATCGTTTCTGGAACTTGGATACTCGATAGTTGTACATTTCTTCGTGAATCTGGAAGTCGGCGGGAATAATGACGGTGGCCATCTGAGCGTTATGCGCTTTTACTTGCCCTTGCAGTTCCTGCACAATTGCTTCAAATAGTTGCCACAATTCCTTTATCCGGGGAGGCACACCAGGGTTATCAGGAAAGCCTTCAGCGAAAATAATCAGGCTTTCATCATAGGCGTAATCCGGGAAATCTTTGGGGTTGGCCAGGGCCGGTTCAGGAGAAGCGGACTCAGGCCCCCAATCGTCGATGAATTTGTTCACTTCGCGACGTACTCTGGAGTCTGGCGCTCTGAAAATGTAAAAAAGGGCGGAATAATGGCGCAGAAAGCGTTCGAGGGGCGAAATCTCCTCCGGCGGGTCAGCCCATGCCAGCCAATACTTCTTCAAATGTCCATCATCCAGATAAAATTGATACCCCCCAAAGGATTGGATCATGTTGTCATCAATGTCACGTCCCAAGTCTCTGACGGCATCGTTAGCGGCGTAAATGGTCACCAACACCAGATCAGGTTGATATTTAACCCCCTCGTTGACAAAGAAAAGTAACTCGTCGCCGATACCATAGCTGGTCACGCCGGTGTTGATGACTTCAATGTCGGTATTCATACGCTCGATCAGACACTTTTCCAGTTTAATTGAAAAAAGCTGTTCCAGAGGAACCTGTGTCCCCTCAGCAAAAGAATCGCCCAGCACCAAGATACGGAAGGTGTCGGCTGGTTTCTGATAAGTGCGTTCACGATCCCGCAAGCCAAGGGCATTCATTTTGACATCCACGTTATATTCGCCGGTACCCTGCCAGTTGGCCTCAGCATTAGGGACGTGAACCCAGCCGATGTTTTTGTCGGTTTTGAAGAGAATGTAACGGGTGGGAGATTTGCTGATCAGTCCCTTCCATATGGCTGAGGGAATGAGATGCAGCCCAATCTCCAAAATCAGGAGGGACAGGATGATTCCAAAAATGATTGTGGCCAGCCTTGTAAAGGCTCGTTTCAAATTAAGCACTTTTCACTCGTACCTGGATTACGGAGATTGTATCGTTAGCGGTTCCAGTTGAGCCCGAATCACTTCGGCCTCGGTGTCCGCATCGAAGAGAGCAATCTCAAGGTCATATAGACCAGGTCCAGCGTCTGGAGGCAAGGTCAGTTGCCAGGGGTCCTGTACAATTTGCCCGGCTTTCCATTCCGTAGTGGGATAACCACTCCGTACCGGACGACCCAGCCAATAAGCCATTTCTTGCTGAGTCTCGTCCAGCAGCCGCAATAAGATAACATAATCGTGGGTCACATCGGTCAACCCCTGCCAGTAAAGCGTTAGCCACAAGGCCGAGCCCGGTCTGGATGTTTTAGGCTCAAGATCGTATCCCAGCAAGATCAAATCATCATTGGCTCTTAAATGGCTCGGAGAAGGGGCTTGAAAGGTTTCCAGAGATGGATACGTTTTGGCTGTAGTGACACTCAAGGGTTTGGTACGGCCGGGCAACTCAAAGTAACCGATGATTTCTCCGCTGACGGTGCGAAAACCGGGCTTGAAGAAGTAATCACCTGGCGGCATACCGATGGGCAGGCTTAAGACTGCTTCGCTTTCCACAATCGCTTTTCGCCGCCGATTGGCTGCCTCGAAACCGGGCCGGGGTTGGGCAATGGCTTCGGTCCAGACGTAACCATCAAGGTCCATCAGTCTAACAAAAAAGCGGTCATCTTCCCGCTGGCCCTCGTTACGCCAATACAGAGTAATCGGTAACGACTCGCCCGCTGCTAAATCAGTCCGGTCGAAATCATAACCATACAGGGTTCCACGCCCCTCCAGTTTGTAGCCACCACCATAGTACCGGGCGGCCGGGCCAGGATAAAGCCAGGCATACTCCAAGCCGTGTAATTTCAAGATATATTCCGGTTCGTGTCGGCGCAGATAGGTCAAAATCTCCGGTGAATGTTTCCCCCGTTGTAATTGGGAAATATAGATTAAAACGTAATCACCCTGAACCCATTTACCATCAAGGTTATCCAAAGCAATGGTTTGACCCGAAAAGAGACCATCCAACTTACTGGAATTGGCCGAGGCCAGCTTAAGTTCAGCGGCGTTCGGTTTTTGCTCCAGGTAAGCGGCCACCTGATCCAATCCCTCGGCAAAGCCAACCCGAATATAGTTGGCAGCTTGCCGCGGGCCACCCAACAGCGGATTGTAATAAGTATAATAATAAGGCAGGTGGGGCAGTGTGGTCAGTCCTTGTAGGACTAACAGGATCACCCAGCCCATTCCCAAAGCCAGTTGGATCTGTTTTGATTGAAGCCAGCGCCGGACCGCCCATTCACTTACCCAGAGCCAGCCAGCCCCGGCCACCAGGTCGAGGGCCGGAAAGATGGGCATTAAATAGCGATCATATTTTTTGGCCCCTGGGGTCATTATCAGGACAAACAGTAAGGAGTATACCAGTAGTAAAGCTGTCCCCCACCACTGCCAACCCGCTTCATCCCGAATTGGCCAGCGTTGTTTAAAGGTCAGGACCAAACTAACAATAGCCAAGACAACCCCAACCAGAACCAACGGTGTGATCCGAAATAATATAGCCACGGGATAGAACCAGTAGCCGGGATCGTCGGGATAAATCTGTCCCCAGAAGAAGACACCTCGGCCGGCAAATCCCTCCTCCCCAGCTCTTTCGGCAAAGGTCATTACTTCTTGCAATGTTTCCAGCGGAGCCACCCACATTGCCGGCCAGAAGAGCCAAAAGCAAAAAACAATCAGTCCAACCCAGATTAGATATTTTGAGAGCCATCGAATGAGTGAGGAGGTGGATGGAGTGAATGATGAACGACGAATGGGGAAGGAAGAATTATCATTCGCAGCCTCATGGACAGTAGATTCGTCATCATTTCCTGATTGAGGAATTGGCTGACGCCTATCTTGTGGATTTCCTGATTTGATACTCAAAACGGTAACTGCTCCAACGACCGCCACTGCTGGTAATAAGATGGCCGCTGAAATCTTGGTGAGCATGGCCAGGGCAGCGAACACGCTCGATAAAACCAGGGCATAGGGGCGTTGTTCCTTCAAATAGAGCAAGGCAGCTAACAACGAAAGGGGCATAAAGCCGGCCACCAACGCCTCAAAGCGAAGCACCCGAGATTCAGCCAGCAAGAAAGGATCAAGAATGACAAAGGTAATCCCCACCCAGGCTGCTTTGCGGCCTAAAATCGGCCAACTCAGGCCATACAGGCCAACCACAATCAGGGTATTGACCAGGACCACCGGCAGTTGCCGCTCAGCCAACAAGGCAAAGGGATACTCAGGAGCCACGATCTGCTCCAACGAAGCCGAACCACCGGAGAGCAACCAGGACCAGCCATATTTTAAGGTCATGGCAATGGAGTCGATCCAGGCCAGGGTTAAGCCGGGCAAGCCCTGGGGCACGGTGTTGGCCCAATCGGTCCGGATAAGAGCCAGGAAGAATTCATTAGAAAGCTCCCAATGGTAGCGTTCGTCGGTTCCCCAAAAAGTTCCCAGACCGACCAGCCGCGGAATGAGCGCCAGAGCAAACACACTCAGCAGGATTATCCAGTTGTGCCAGGATTTTTGCAAGTTCATCACGTTATTTCATCTGGGCATCTGCTCGCATGGTGCGGGAATCGCTGAGGAGGAAGCGAGCGAGGGCCAAAAAGATCGTAACAACCAAAGCGTTGTCCAAATCAAACTCTGTCAGGATGGGCAGTGGTTTACCACGAATATAGAAAAAAGTCAAAGACAGGTGAGGCTTCATTTTATCTCTAACCGGACAAAATTCTGCGGTGTTGAAGATGAGCTATCAGCAGGTTCAACCAAAAGTAGGCGCTCACCAGTTTCTAACAGGTAGAAGCCGAGTAGGATTGTGGCCATCTCTAAAGAAACATCGCCAGGTAACGGTATGGTGTAAACATCCAATATTTCTTCTTCTGATTTCCAGGTGGCAGTAGGTCTGAGGCCGGATAAAGGATCAACATCGCGTTGAGCGATCATATCATTGTTTGAGTCGAGCACGTGGGTAAATATTTTGTAATCTTTAGCCGGAGGAGTAATGCCTTGCCAGCGCAAAGCCAAATGTAGGGTCTGTCCCGTTTCATCGAGATAAGCCCGATATCCTGTTAAAGCTATCTTGTGATCGAAATTGTAATTTAACGGATACAGCAGCCCGGCAGGAGATAAATCAATAAAACCGATGGTGGCAGTTTCCGGGGTTGATGCATCCGGCAAGCGCGGATACAGCCCTACTTCGGCCATCGAAATAACAATTTTGCTCAGGAGACCGTCTTCTGCTCGGTACGATACATCGAAACGATCACTAAAGAATATGCCATCTGGGATATGATCTAATGGATAAACACCTAAAACACTGGGGCCAATCAGGCCCTCTTTAGCTTGATAGTGAGCCACCTGTTGCCCGGTAGTGTAATCGACGATGCTGAATGTGTAATAGACGTCATCCACTTTGGCGGCCAAACGTTGCCAATATAAATTAACGCTCAAATTATTGCTGTCCGTTTTATCCAGTGAGTAACCGATTAAACGGACAACATTCCCAAAATTGATATCAAGCGGATGATAATTCAACTGCGATAAAGCATCTTCAGAGATAAACTGCCGAGATCGATTTGGCCAGATATGCAACGTGGCTCGCAAAGCTGACATGGCCTGCTCTGGTTGTCCTTGCTTCAGATAAAAATCGGCCAATTTCTTATAATTTTTCATAGCATCCAGGGGGTCTGAGATATATATCTGCTGCTTACCCTGATAATATCCTTCCTTTACCAGCCGGCTTTGAGTAACCTGACTATTGGCTCCGGCATATCCGATGAAAACGATCAAAATAACGGCCAGGCCCGGCAGAACAAGTAACCAGTTTTCGTTAAATTTGTACTGTAATGTCTTTATGAACCAGGGACCAAGGCCCACAATAAGGCCACCAGCCACAGCCAACCCGATCACAACCCTAAACAAGGGACCTGTCGTGACCGGAAGGTGAGCCTCATAAACCAGATAGGGCAATTGTTGTAAGGCTCGCCCTTGGTCAGAGATTATTTCACCAATTGGATACCAGTTGTGCAAGTTCATCAGGCCCAGTACGGTCTGGGCATATAGTAATACGGTCCAAACAGAAAGCAGACCGGCCAACAGGTAAACAAGGGGATTCTTGAAATGATGTAGACATACGGCCAGGCCTATGGCCAATATTGGCGTCAGCGAGATAAAGTAACGTGAGCCAAAGGCCGTACCGGCCGGCCAGGCCTGATTACTATTAGCAACATAACTGAAGGCCAGAAATAAAAAAACCAGGCTCAACGCCAGGATTTTATCGCGTCCAAATAAGTAATAGAAGCCGAGGATCGACAGATAAATGATGGGCGAGAAAACAAACAAGCCGTGCCAACCAGAAAACCAGGTTAAAAAAATCAGCTTATACAGGTCTAGCCAGACTAACTGGTCAGAATAGGGGGTGGTTAACGGGCTACCAAAATACAACCACCAGATAAATAGTTGTGGCATAAAGGCCAGCGTACCAGATACGGCGTAAACACTGGCCAGCTTTAAGTGGTAGCGATGAAAGCCGTTCTTGTAAACATCGTTGAGAGCAGTAAATAGGGGCAGCAGTAAATAGGGGACATTGTAATTGGCTACCGCTAGCAACCACCCCCCAATAGCGCCCATTGTTAACCACAGCGGCCAACGCGGCTGTTTTCGGTCGGTGTCCCAAACCGTTAAGAATACCGTGGCCAGAAAGGCTGAAGCAATGTGAGAACTAATCGGTAGAAAAACAACGTAATAAAAAAATGATGTCCCCAGCGAAACGAAGACGATAGCCCAGAAAGCGGCGCGGCCACTGCTATAACGTCGCACCAGACCGTACAGCATGAGCAGGGTAATGCCGGCATAAAGCCAGGTAGAAAAGTTAATCAACAGGATATAGATGGGTTCATAACCGGTACGAACGGTCGGGTCGGAATTGAAAATGAACGCGTCGATCAAATAAGCGACTGCGTAAAAAGGCAGCCAGAAAATGGCCGTACCAAAATTATGAAACTCCTGGGCATAACCGGTGGGAGTGAGGAGCAGGCGCTCCCCAAACATTTCAAACTCATTGATCAGCAGCAAATCCTGATCAAAAAAGAGGGAGCGAGTCCAGTATAAATAGCGAGTAATGTCCGCCCCTTTTAGGTCGGGGTGTAGCCATAGGCACAAAGCAGCAACAAAGATGAGAGCAAAGAGCCAATAATTACCATATTCTTTCTTCCAAGCAGGTACTTCTTTTTTGGAGGCAAGCGTTTGCATACGTTGACTCTAATTATTATCTTGCAGCGATCCCCAAATCCTGGAGCGCCTGGCTAAGTGCCCCGGCAACAACAGTATGTCCAGACGGAGTTAGGTGCAGATCATACCGGTAGTAAAGCAAATCTTGCCAGCCCCTGGCCTGGGCAGCGGCCTGGAGAGAAGGGGTGAGATCAATGAAGATGTAGCCAAGCTCTTCTCCGCCTTGCTTCAGATACTCGCGTTGCCAACGGCTAAACCACGGCATAAGGTCATGTAAAGCCGGATCATCAAAGACTACATTGGCTGCGTAGGCCGTGTGGGCCGATGGGGTATAGCTCACGATGGGCACAAAGTCATACTGCCGTGAGAGTTCAACAAAAGTAACCAGAGCTGCCTCGATTGCCTCGGCAGTGCCAAGCTTTACTTCCATAGCCTGTAGCCGCCTGGCATGCTCAACTTCATCGGTATCGGTATTCTCCGGGTTAAATGGAATCGTCTTATTTGGAAAGATGAGACGATACTTGAAATTTGTCTTTGGTAGATCGGGGTCCAGGTACCTGGCCACAACAGCCTGGGCTAGATTAAAGAAATAGCTATTGTCTTCCAGCAGTTCTTCCCAGAAAAATTTATAACCTAACCCCAGATAGGGCGATAGGCCGGTTGTCGATGTTGACTGTATGTCCTGATCCCCTTCACGACCACGGTCATGAAGATTCTCATAGTATTTTCTGGCATCCCGTAAATCATTGCCCTCGTAGACGTTCATAATCACCACCTGGGGTGATTTCTGAAGGCCAAACTTTTTAAAAATTTGAAGATATTCGTGTACGCCTATCCCAATCTTACCCAGGTTGTAAACAGAGAGCCCCATCAGAGCACCCAGTTGGCTGGTCCAGGTATCCTGTGGATCAACGGCGTGGCAGGCTGTAAACGAGTCACCCAGAGTAATAATATCAATTTCGGGAAGCTGGTAACTATTCTCGGGTGGGTTGCAAAAGCCGTTTTCATCCATCACCACCACGCTGACGGTCCCATTATCTTTAATCGGCCACACTATCTTTGTAAACGGTTTAAATATCTCCAAATTTGGACCGCCATCATCCCGTTCAATGGTTATAACATCCCGCCTGTTTGGCAGGCCGCGCCTGTGGGCGATTTCTTCTCTGGGTTTCTCGTGGAAATGAATCAACAACTCAAGTGGAATCAGACTCGGAAAAATTCGTAACCCGGCTTCTAACAGGATCAGGGTGAATAAAATGCTGAGAAACAGTTTGGCTGAAAAAACAAAAATTTTTTTTATGTGGAGCATCTCAAATTTCACTTGAGATAGACTGCCTTTTCTCCATAGCCCAATGAGAGATGAGTAGTTACCTGTACTCTTCCTCAACCCTGACCGGTATTTCAGGCTGGATTGTACGCAGTTAGTAGAATAGGGCAAAATCGTCCAGCAGAGATTTCTACGGCCCTGGTAATATAATTTTAGCGTTGTCGAGTTTATTTGCTACGTTTTATCTCTGTGATAAAATCTGCAATTATGTACCGGATGACAAAGGACGTCTGGCCTGTACTCAACAGGCATAAACTGGCTTCTGTAAAACGATGGGCCATCCCCATCGGAATTTTTATACTGGCCCTAGTAGTACGTATTTGGGCCTTAGGTGGCTTCCTGACCGCAGATGAGCAACTGTGGATCGACCGTTCAAGATGGTTTGTACTCGGATTGTTATCTGCCGACAACGAATGTCCCTCCACATTGTCCAGGGGGTGGGCCTGTACGTTTCAGACACCACACCCAGGTGTCACCACGATGTGGGGCGGAAGTCTGGGTTTACTGGCTTATTATTGGCAGGAAATTTCTCCCACCGGGGTTAGCCTAAGCACCTTTTTGCAATCCCAGGATGCAGACTCTGTCGATCCAGCCGTGATCGCTTATGTTCGTCTGCCCCTGGCAGTGGTTGCGGCCATATTTATTCTGCTTTTCTACCTGTTACTACGACAACTTCTTAATGAACGGGTCGTATTAATCGCCAGCCTGCTGTTGGCCCTTAATCCTTTCCATATCGCTCTTTCCCGTACCCTGCACCACGATGCCCTGACGACAACCTTCATGATACTATCGTTGCTGGCCATAACGGGCTATTGGTTGCGAGGCCGGCCATGGTATTGGCTGCTTATCTCAGGGGTGATGGCGGGGCTGGCCTTTCTGTCCAAGCCAGCCAGTTGGTTTTTGCTGCCTTATACGATGATGTTAGGAGTATTAAGTTTATACTATCGCTGGCAAAGTGGACGCTGGCGAGGCTGGGCAGAGGTGTGGACACTGGTCGGCGCATGGCTGGTATGGGGCTTGATAGCCGGACTTGCCTTTGTGGCTTTTTTTCCGGCCATGTGGATGACTCCATGGGAGACCATACGAGCCTTTGTTAAGGGTAACATTGAAATCGCTCAAGCAGGGCACAAACGTTACTTTTTGGGGCAGGCTGTTTCTGAGCCCGGTCCCCTCTTCTATCCGATTAGCTGGCTGCTGCGAGCCTCACCGCTGGAGGTATTGGGCTTATTAGCTCTGCTCGTAGCAATCCTGCGCGCCCACTGGCGGCGATCGGCCGCTCACCTGCTGGCGCAACTAAACAACCATCCGGTGGAAATCGTGTTGGTGCTTTTCCTGGGAACATTTCTACTCTTTGAAACGGTATCGCCCAAAAAGCAAATCTTTTATTTTCTGCCCGCTTTTCCAGTGATAGAAGTTTTTTTGGCTTTCGGTTTAATCTGGCTATTAGATAGCCTGACCCGGCTTAGCCGCAGCCCCACCCTCCATCGCCGGGGAATGTTTCTACTCTGCAGTATAATCTTACTGGGACAAGGCTGGCTGGTGCTTGATCATCATCCATACTATTTTACCTATTACAACCCTCTATTCGGCGGGACCTCTGGGGCGGCCAAGCTGGTAACGATTGGCAAAGGTGAGGGGATGAACGAAGCCGCTGCCTATCTTAACCAGCAGCCAGAGGCAGAGTCACTGCGGGTGGCCACGTGCAGTTGGTATGCCGACATGTTTAGCCCCTTCTTTGTCGGCCAAACGGAAGTGCGCAGTTGTTCCGAACCAGGGATTATAAATGCTGACTACGTCGTCCTATACCGCACGCAACTCCAACTGGAAGAAGATATGAAAGTAGGACAATACTTTGAGAAGCACTATCCACCAACTCATCGGGTCAGGCTACAGGGGCTGGATTATGTACTGATATATCGTAACCCGGTTGAGAATTATGTAAATCTACAAGACAACAGCCTGCCTGACATCTTGACCGTGTATGGTTACAACCTGACAACTGAGGGGACGCTGACCTTATTCTGGCGAAACTTGGGGCTTGATGCGCAGCAGGAACTAATGGTTGGGCTAGTCCCGCCCGGTGGCGAGGAGACCCATTGGGTTACTTGTCAGCCAGCCCCTGGTTTCACCGCCGAAGTTAACGTGCCAGGCGCTATATTGGAGAGCCTGTGCCCACTGGCCCCGGCAGATATCTCCCCAGATTTGTATGATTTACACCTCGGTCTAAAGGATGGCCCGAACATATTGCCGATCGATTCCTCGGGACTGGCCCTGGTATCTATTGAGCCAACCGGGCGTTTTGAACTGGTCAATTTTGCAGACGCGCTGGAGTTATTGTCAGAGCAAGGGTTGCCAGCCAATGCTACCCCTCTTGATATTTCATTTAGCGATCGCATGCGGCTGGTAGGCTATCGGGTCGAGCCAGCGACCTGGCAACCCAATCTTGCCGGGCAAGTTGTTCTTTACTGGCAGCCGATCCGCCGACCTGATTTCGGCTTGGCCAATGCTTTTCAAGTGGTTTTGCAGTTGTCTCCAGGCAACGGTGCTGAATCTGTGTTAACCGTAGCTCACCCTATTCTACCTCAATCCCTGGCTATTGGCGATGTAGCCCGGGGCTCGATTGTGCCGGTTCACTATCCTGTGTCGTTACCAACAAGCGTGATGCCTGGCGAATACGTCCTGAATGTTTGCCTGGCTATTGCCAGCAGTGGACAACTGCTACCGGGCACAGTCGCTGACACCTCTGAGTCTATTGAGTGTTTATCGCTGCCTATTACGATCAAAGGACTATGATCATAAATTTATCTCTCTGTAGAAAGGGCATCCCTATGCCCGATCCGGCACGGGGATGCGGGGTCTACTTATTATTCAGCTTCGGTAATGGTAAAGCTATAAAGTGGTAAAAAATCACCAATAGGTGCACCGGTAACGTTTGTAACCGACAGGCGGGTGCCGGTTGCCGGGTCATACATGCCCACAATTAGACGATACTCCCCCCCTTGCGTCGTAGGAAAGTCAATCTGGTGACGGTCGGAGATAATTTCGCCGGGCTGCCAGGTAACGGTGGGCAAGGTGTCATCCGCAGGGACGCCATCGTGCTGACCAACTACGGTGCCATCTGGACCAAGTACCTGGGTAAAAACTTTATAATCAGCAGGGGGAGATTGTTTGGCTTGCCAGTAAAGCTTAAGCGTAAACCGTCCCCCCCCGGTCAGCGGTTCCTGGATAAGATTGTAGCCCAAAAGAGATATAGCCTCGCCTAATTGAGCATCGACTCTGTGCTGTAAGGGGGGCACTTCAAATAGTCGCCGCCGATCTACAACCGTGATCGGGCCTAAGTCAGTCACACCGGTCACCTTCCCATCAGCACTATCATACAAAGCCAGACGCAGGACATAGTTGCCGGGCGAAACGTTTGGAGAAATATTTAATTCCCAGGGGTCCTTGATTATCTCTCCCTGATGCCACTGATTAGTGAGATAACTACTTTTGACAGGACGCCCTAACCAGTAGGCAATCTCATTCTCCTTGTCATCCAGCAGTTGAAGCCCTATTACCAAGTCTTGCTCAATCTTTTCTTGCGCCTGCCAATAAAATACCAACTCATTATCGTCCCCATGAGCGAGAACCCCTGCTGGCCAATCAAATCCGAGCAGCATAAGACCGGAACTGGCGGGTTTATTGAGAACCCGGGAGATGACCGGTGGGTTAAGCGGTTGGTCCGTCGGTGTTACCTCAATAATCCGTCCATTTTCCGGCAATGAAAATAAACCGATTTCTTCTTCCTTGGTCTGGCTGTAAATGCCCATTTCTAAAAAATAACGACCGGGAGGGGTGCCAACCGGTATCTCTAAATCGGCAAAACTCTCGATCATCGTTCCTTCGACTTCATTATGAGCCTTAAACTCCAGGGGGGTTTGAACTATCGTTTCTGCCCAGACATACTCTCCCAAATCAATGAGATTAACAAAAAAAGTGTCCTGATCAGTTACATTCCGGTTCAACCAATAAAGATCAAAATGGATCACATCCCCTATTTTGACCCTTTGCGTAGACATATCGTAGCCAAAGAGCGTCCCTTTACCTACCAATTGGCTGGGGCCAGCAAAATATTCGGCCCGGGGTGCCCGGTAAATCCACAAATAATCTACGCCCCCAATGTTGATCACATGCTCTAACTCTAAATGGGGTAGATAGTTCAATTCCCAAGGATCATGTTTGCCTAATTGCAGATGTGTTTGACGCACTAATAAATAATCTGCCTGGACCCAGGCCGAGTCGATAGCCAGGGGCACAGTAATCCCCCTGAAAATTTCTTGAAAACCACGCGTGGTGCGCGAAGCGACCTTCAGGTTAGCCGCATCCGGTTTGCTATTCAAGTAATGAGCCCCCATCGCCAGGTCAAGGTCCCAACCGACCATAATTGCCTGCGAAGCCCATTTGCCACCCAAAACCAAGGGGTTCCAATAGGTATAATAGAGAGGATGACTGGGCAAGCTGGCCGCAGCTTGAAACAGCAGAATTATCCCCACCCCGATTGTCCAGACCCTATTCGGTGAAACTTGGGGCCAGAATCTTTGCCAGAGCGATTTACCGACCCACAATAACCCGGCCGCAGCGACAATATCCAGCGATGGGAAAGCAGGCATTAAATACCAATCTCGCTTTAAGACGCCAACGGTCATAAAAATACCAAATATAACCGGATAAATAGCCACTAAAAGGATCGGCCAATCTATGACTTTTCGGGTGACATTTTGCCAGGCTGCGGTCCAGGGAACTCCAAAACGCAATTTGGCAACCAAGCCTAACCATAACAACACCCCAAATGCAACCAGGCCCACCAAAGCCATAGGTGTAACCCGCAAAATAAACACAACCGGGTAATAAAAAGGCAAAAATTCTGACCGGTAAAGTTCACCAAAAAAGTAATTTGTACGACCTTCCAGGCCCACATTACGAACAAAGCCCCACAAAAAATCGAGCGCCGCAGTTGGAGCCACCCACATTGCCGGCCATAGAACCGAGAATGTTAATAGGGCTACTCCCCCCCATATTATCAACGCAGTAGCTATTTTTTGAGTCTTGCCCCAAACTGTTAAACCGGATATCTGCCAAACATACACCAACCCAATCAATCCGACCGTTGGCACCAAACTCACCGCCGATAGTTTCGTGAGCAAGGCCAATCCCATTACAATGCCTGAGACAATCAAATAACGCCAGCGACGACTGTGCCAGAAAAAGATAAAAGCCAACAGGGCAACTGTTACAAAACCGGTCAATATGCCTTCACCCCGTCCAGTACGGGAGTCGGCCAGAACAAAAGGATCCAAAACCAGGAGCACAGCGGTCAATAAAGCCAGTCTGCGGCCAAAGAGGCGATAACACAACCACCAAATGCCGGTAACAGATAAAGTGTTGATCAAAACGACAGGCAGACGGCGCCAGGGCAGCTCCGAAAAAACCAAATGGGGCTGAAAAGCAGGCCACTCAGCCAGAGCAACTGACTGGAGGTCATTCAGCCAGGCCCAAGCGTATTGCAGGCCCATGACTACTACCTGAGCCCACATGGAAGTAATGTTGGGATTACCCGGTCCGACAATCGTGCCGGCAAAGTCACCCTCTAGCAGGCTAAAGAAAAACTTCCGTGACCAATCCCAAAAGAGCGTTTCATCATGGGCCAGAAAAACATCCAGGTTGGTGACTCTGGGGAGCAAAGCAGCCACAAAAATGAGCACAATCCACCAAAAGCCAGGTCTTTGCTGCCCAGCGCATGAGTTCATTTGTAAACGTTGGGCTGTTGAGTTTACACACATCTTGACATTAACATAAACATATGAGATAGTGACTCCATAACAAATATGGTCAATAGCTTATAACCATCAACGAGTGATTGTAATCGTGTCCAGTAAGACCGCATTCTCCCCACTCTGATCATTCTCTACCGGCAGTCTGGTCAGGGTCTGCTCATCATACAGACCGATGTAAATCTGGTACGTTCCGGGGGCCAACTCGCCAGACCAGGGGATGGTAAAGGTTTCTTTGAGCGTGGAACCCGGTATCCAATCCGTGGTCGGGACTAACCCGTCAAAAGGGTAGTGGTCAAATTGCAGCACGGTCTGGCCTGCCTGGTCCCGAAAATGAACAAACATCTTGTAACTTTCGGTTAGAGGGGCCAGCGTGGTCCAGTAAGTTGAAAGCGCCAGAGACTGGTCCGCCGGCCCCAGGGTGGATGGAGAGATATCGTAGCCGACCAAGATAATAGCCGGGCCAAGCGGCTGCCCCAGGTGATGGGACGGCGCTTGTTTGACGTTTTTCTTGACGGCGTAAATGTCAATGTCCTCAAATTTCAGCTCCAGAAAATACAGGTCGCGCAGCGTATGACGCAATTCAGGGATATATGTATCTATGCGTCCACTCACATACACGGTGGCGGGGCAATCATTCTCCTCGATGGCGGTCATAACGTCCTCAAAGCTGATCCAGCCCGTGGCCAGCCTGGCCGTGGTGATTTCCGATAACCAGGGAGGAGCCAGCCGGTCGGCCAGCAAGCTGAAACGCTGATCATCGGTGATCACGCAATCGTCTGGACTGGTATGCTCCCGAACGAAATTGATCCCATCGGCCCGGCCGGTGTGTCTACCGTGTAGCGGTGATTGGGGCGTAGAGGCTGCGCTTTGGATCGGGCCAGCCAGCACGATCACCAGCACGATCACCAGCCCACACCCGGCCAGCACAGCTCCTGACAGTCGCCCTAATCTGAGCCGGAAGAGACGCTCAAGTAAAATGGTCACGGCCATACCGCTTAAGGCAGCCAAGGGTGGGAATAACAACACCGAGTAACGCGACCGCATTGGCACGTGCCAAATCAAGACCAGGTTAGCCAGCAAGAACCAGGCAATCCATATCCAACTTTGTTTCAGGCCCCGTTTACCCTGAAGCACCACCCCAAAGACGGCCAAAACCAACCAGGGCAGGTATGATTTATATTCTTCCGCCAAAATCTGAAGGTTATCAGCCAGGTCCGCTTGACCGATCGCGGCGTAGGTCTCACGTATGGCCAGGCGAAACTGGATCACCTGCTGAAACATGGCCGCAGGATCGTATAGGAGTACATATAGCCCGAGCGGTAATAAGGCTCCAAGTGACCAGACCAGGCCGTCTCGAATCACCTGGGGAAAGATTGAGCGCCATGCGATTTGCGTTTCCCTCTCGGTACGATGTTGGTCTATGGTTGTCGCCAAAATTTCGAGCAAAATCAGGACCGGGATAAAAACAGGAAATATCTTAAGCGAAATACTCAGGGTAAAAACAACACCGGAAAGGAATAACCAGGGCAGCGTTCTGCCGTAACGATACTGGCTGGCCAGAGTCAGGGACAGAATAGCCAGTGCCGTCGAGGGCACCTCCATCATGATCTGGCTAGAGTCGTGAAAATAACGCGGTCCAAAAGAGAGAAAGGTAGCGGCCAGGAGACCAGCCAGCGGCTTCGCGGTTACGCTCTGGCGGTATACCAGCCAGTACATAGCCGTAATGCCGATCAAGCTATAGAGCAGGGTGGGGTATCGAACAGCGCGTCCGGTTCCGAACCACTGCGCCCCCAATTCAATCGTCCATAGGGCCAGGGGGGGAATGCCCACGAAGACCTGGCTATAAGGCTTATGGCCATCAAGGGCCAGCAAGCCGAACATCAACCAGTGTCCCTCATCATAATCCAGGGATTTGACGTGGGTATACTGCCCACGCAAACCCAAAGATAGGGCCAGTAATATGACTAAAATCATCCAGGGCCAAAGCTGGCCCCATTTGATCAAGAGTCTCGTTCTACTCGTTGAGGGCACATCCGTACTCATTAAGGAATTTGCATGTCCTGTAAAATCAAGTGAGTTTGGCCCGTACGATGCTGAACGGGCAAACCGGTTTGTTCATCGATCAGAGAGAGTCTGAGTTGATAATTCCCCGGAGCCAGGACAGGTATTTCCAGGGTATGTTCATCTAAGATCCACTCCCCTTTGAGCCAGGTCGAGGTGGCCCGCATCCCATGACCGGGCACGGTGGTATGCGTTATCACCGGTTGACCGGTGGCATCCAGGAGTTCAACTGAAACCTGGTAATGATGAGCACCATTGTCCTGAGCAACCCAATGTAAAATAACACTGGCCAAAATCGAGCTTGACTGGGGAACGATAGAAAGGTCATAACCGGCCAATTTGATCTGTTCGGTTAAAAGGATGTCGATGGGATATTGAGGCTCTGTCGGCTCGTAGCGACGGGGAAAATCGGCCTGAATAAGCCGGCAGATGGTGATGGTTGAAATATCATCAGCCTTCGACAGGCGAATCGGCACAGAAAAATCCTTAACCGGTTCATCATTATCATCAAGCAAGTGGCCGGCAGCGGCAGGAGCCAGGTTAAAGGCAAGCTGATAATCCCCTTCGGGAAGCGTTGCCGGGATAGGGAAGCAATAAGTTTCATTCTGGCTTTGAGGCAGAGGAGGCCGGCCTGTCTCCGTCAGCCCATCCCTGACCGAATTTTGAATCGGATAGCGTTCTTGCCCGGCCAGTTTTCCGGTGGAGTCAAATAAGTTTAACGCTAACAAGACCCCTGCCACCATATCATCTGGAGCCTGCCAGACAAATTGTATAGGGATCATCGCACCAGGCTGATAATTATTATTCAGTAACACCCTTGGTTGTCCAACCAGTCTTTTTGGCGCTTCACCAGAAAAGAGCAGCGGGGGAGGAAACGTTTCGACATTCACTGAAGCAATGATGCCACTCTCTGTTTCACCCTGCCTGTTTACAGGCAAACTTAAATCTTCCGCTACACTGACCGCCAGCCAAACCCAGCTTTCGGGCGATGGGTTAAATTCTAGATAAAAGTTGTCCTTAAAAAGACCACCCGCCGGTATGTAATATGCTGGAAAGGGGAAATCAATCACAATATTCCCCAGCTTGTTACCCGCTTGGTCAAAGGCTCTAACAAGGGGCGTGACCACCTGCCTGGATTTTTCAACGGGCAACTTTTCCCAAAAAAGCTCGCCCCTTATAAATTCTTTGTTGGCTTCAAGAATCTGGTAACCAATTAGCCTGACATGGCCGGGATAATCCAGATGGAGTGTTAGCGGTAAATTTACTACTCCGGTATTTTTTGGGCCAAGATAAAGCCGATCCGGGGATTGATCAGCATCAAACTTCCAGATTTTAGAAGCTAAATTCAAGTCAACGATCGCCCTATCCAGGCGACCAATCTGTTCGTGGTATGCAGCCCGATGCACCAGGTCGCTGGCTGTCTCTCTAATATCATAACTTATGACCTGATGTTCCTTTTCATAAAATCCCTGGCTGGCTAAGGCGGCTTTAGTCTGTTCACCCTTGAATCCGGTCCAGCCAATGAACAAAACAACAGCGATACCACAACCAGTAACCACAACTCGCGTTATGTAAAATCGACTTCTACTTCCGTTGACCACAACCCAACCGTAAACGGCTCGACTGGCTATGGCTAAAATAAAGATAAGAACGGGTAGAGTCATTACCGGGACAGAGAACCAGGGTATGTTAACTAAATAAGGCAAAATAGTGGCTATATTGGCCAAAGCAACAATCTGCCCTGCAATGATTTCGGTCACCGTAAAAACCACAGAGTCGCTGGTCAGCCGCACCCCATTGAGAAATTGTAGATATAACCCTGCTGTCCATAACACACATAGAAGCACTAAAGCCACGGCCCACTTTTTACCTCTTTGGATAAAAGCGGACACCCCAAGCACAAAAAACGGGGTCAACGTTAAAAAATACCGGTTTCCGAACGATGAACCTCCCCACCAGCCCACACTGACACTAATGATATAGGTAAATAAAAGCCAACTGAGACCAACACTTAAAGCTGCCCAAGGATTCTTACGTCGCCACCACCAGAGGCCAGGAATAACCAATAGCAGGACCGGCGCATAAAAGAAGACGCCATGAAAGTTGGAAAATAGTGTTTGTAAGAAATAAGGTTCCGACCAGACAATTTGCCCGGCGTAGGGGGTTCTGAGCGGTCCGCCAAACAAAAACCACCATACGATCATTTGAGGAGCAAACCCGATGATCCCCCCCACACCTATGGCTATACCGTTCCTGAGAAAATCCTGCCAGCGTTTCTCGTTGATATAATCTTGCAGCAAGTTAAATCCCGGCAACAAAGAAAGAGCAACATTATAATTGGCAATCGCCATTAACCAGCCGACAATAATGCCCATTGTCAGGTAATGTAGGCTGGGCTGGTTTTGTTTGTCTGATAGCCACAGGTAAAGGAGCAAAGAAGCCAGAAATATAGAGGATGGATGAGCGCTCAAGGGGAAAGAGATCATATAAAAAAGAACAGGCGTACCAAGTAATACCCCTATCGTTGCGGTCAATAAAACCCGAGGCGTAAATAAATTCCGCAGGGCGGCAATGGTTAAAATCCCCCCCAGAATCGTATAAAGCCAACTCGAAAAGTTAACCCAGAGTAATTGCACCGCCGGGTAAAAACGACTGGCCGGGTCAGCAGAGGGAGGCAAGAAAAAAGAAGCGGCGCTATAAAACGGAGTCCACATAAGAGGCGCGCCGATGTTAACTCGCTCAAAAATATACCCGGTCGGGGTTAGTCTATAGCTGCCCCCAATCGCTTCTACATTGTTAAGTAGATGAATATCTTGATCGAAGACAAAAGAATGGGTCCAACGCAGGTATTCATTCCCATCGGCCCCTTGTTTGCCGCTATGAAGGGTCAGACTCATCAGTAATATCAGCAAGCCCAGGATTAGATAAAAATACCGATGTGTTAAAAAATCTGCGAAAACTACTCGCCAGGGTTTACTCATGAAATTACTTAGGCCCCTATTCACTCACTTGTGCCCACCCGCACGACAATCTTATCCTGAATGTTCTCAATTCTGGCAAAGGTTGTCTCAGGGCTCTCATCCGGCTTAACCGGTTCAGTTCGCTCAAGAGTCCGATTTTGTAAGACAATATCCAGATGGTAACGTCCCCCAACCAAAGCCCCGGCCTCAAACCGATAGATCGTATTGATGACCTCACCGGCTTTCCAAAAAGCTTTGGCGGTATCAGTCCCCAGCGGCACTTGCCATTCTTTGATCACCTGGTTTGTATCCGCTGCGCGTAGGGTCAGCAGAAGATCAAACGCTTCTTGCAGTTCCCCCTGACTTTGCCAATAGAAGACGGGAGAGAGGGCACCTCCCCCGACCCCATCTGCCTCAAAATAAAGATCATACCCCAGCAACGTCAAGCGGTCACCAAAATTGAGCCGAAGCTCTGTTTGCATATCAGGAATTTCATAGCTTATTGGCTGGGGCCAAACCTCGAGATTTTCTATCTTGAACAGTTGTCCGGCGGGTTTGTGATTTTCGATTTCAGGATCATCAGCATTAAGCAAGGAAATTTCCAGGCTGTACAGGCCCACCGGCGTTTCCGGTTTGACCTGCAAAGCCCAGGCATCCCGGACAATCTCACCAGACTGCCAGTTTTCGGTAGGATAGTGACCATGGCCCGGTTGACCCTGCCAGCGAGTTACTTCCTGCCCCGCGCTATCAAGCAGGCGTAACATAACCAGATAATTAGAGGGTGAGGCCGTAGCCTGCCAGTAAAGGGTTAACCAGGTAGGCAAGTCGGCAGTCAGCACCTGCTCGGGAGGCGTGTAACCCAGGAGGGCTATGTCAGGAGCCAGCCGCCGGTTGACCGGGTTAGAAATAGAGAATAGGGTCGGATTGGTAAAAATCGTCCCCGGTTTAACGACCAGCTTACTGGCCTGACCGGGCATTTTAAACTCCCCCAACAATCGCCCTGTTTCCGGCTTCACGACACCAATCCGCAGAAAATAAAGTCCGGGCGGAATGCCTGGCGGTATGGTCAGCGTGGCCGTACCGGAAACGATGGCCCGTTGTTCAGGGGGAATGGAGGCATATTCGGACAGAGGGACAACACTGGCTCGTCCCCATTCGTAACCGGTTTCATCGAGCAAACGAAGCACCAGGCTATCCAGGCCGGCTCCCCAGTTGGTCCACCACACTATGGCTTCAATGGTCTGACCAGCCTGGCCTGCTATGCCTTCAGAGGCTGAAGGAACCGGGGATAAATTATAGCCTAACAAGCGGCCCAGGCCGACCAGATCATTTTGAGCACCGGCAAAGTGCTTTATCTCCGGCACGGCATAAACCCAAACGTAAGTGGCCCCCTGCAAATCGACCTGATAGAGTGGCGCCTGCTGTCTAAAAAAATCCACAATCTCTGGGGGGTAATTCTGGCGTTGAAGATGGGAAATGTAAAGTGAGGCATAATCAGCCTCTACCCAGGTGCCATTAAAAAATGAAGCATAACGAAGCGTTTCCCCTTTAAATAAGCGGCTGCACCAGGGTTGAGAAGCACCACACACCAGCGTCGATTCTGCTGCGCCGGGCCGGTTGTTAAGATAATCCATGGCCAGATCAATGCCCTCACCGGACCCCATAGGTAAGGTGGCCATAGCCCCCCGGCCACCACCCACCCACGGATTCCAATAGGTGAAAAAGTAGGGATAAGCGGGCAGAGTAATGGCCAGTTGAATGCCCAAGATTATGATGATGAGACTGATCGACAGCCAATTCCGTATTCCGTATTGCGTGTTGCGTGTCTGTTGCATATGGCCTGTGGTATGGGACATCGTCAGTAAATGAGCGATTCGTTCGACAAGCCATTGGATGAGAGCGGCTATGCCAATTGCGCTCAGGATGTTTAGGGCCGGAAAAACAATGAGCAAAAAGCGATCCACTTTGCTCACCACAAATGTCAGTTCTATGGCCATGATGACAACATAGACCAGCAGCAGGCTAACCGCCACACCCGGCCACGGGAATTGCCACAACTGCGGGCCGTGGCCTGTGGGCTGTGGCTGTTCTGAATGGTTCTGTTCTGATACACTCAAAGGCCCTGTGCCCGCTTTTTGGGTGCCTGTGCCCGCTTTTTTTGTAGTAACGACTTCAGTCGTTTGGGTACTGGTCACCTGCTGCCAAAAGATAAGGCCCAGTATGAGGGCACTCAGCAGACCAATCCAGGTTAAGGGTGTGGTCCGAAAGACAAAGACAACCGGATAGAAAAAAGGGCCGGGGTCATCTTGGAAAATTCGACCCCAAAAGAACACGGCCCCATGCCATACGCTCTCCTCAGCGGCTTGAGAAAGGCCCTGGATAAAAACGTGCCGGATGGCTGCAAACGGCCTGACCCACATAGCTGGCCAAACCAGCCAGAAAGCACCGACGGCCCCGGCAGCCCAGATGAGCCCATTAACCACCATCTGTTTGAATCTGCCCGGCCAGGTTTGACCAACTTCGAATCCAGAGCATTCCGCTTGCCCAGTCGAGGAGTGAGCATCCTCAGATGCGAACGGCTGCTGCCCAGTCGTCGAGGAATGAGCATCCTCAGATGCGAACGGCTGCTTCGCCAGAAAAAAATCAAGCAATAACAGGAGCCAGATATAGGGTACCATCAAACCGGCTGACGTTTTGCTCGATACCCCCAAACCAGCCATTACGCCCGATAGCAGCAGCCAGGAACGCCGCCGGCGGCGTAGATAGAGAAAATAGGCCAGTAGACTGAGA
This sequence comes from Anaerolineae bacterium, assembly GCA_034409055.1. Lineage (GTDB taxonomy): Bacteria > Chloroflexota > Anaerolineae > 4572-78 > J111 > DAOUMU01. The sequence goes on along the minus strand of DAOUMU010000268.1, from coordinate 726 downwards.
CAGACAAAGAGGGCCGAAACCATTTCCAACCGCAATAGACGGGCTTCACTCAGGCCAAAGGGGTCTAGCCCCATAAAAATGGCCGCCAACAGGGCCACCTTCCAGCCAAAAAGCCGGCGGACCAGCCAGCAAGCCCCAATCACTTGCAGGCTGACCAGTAAGGCTGCCACCAGGCGCCGCTCGGCCAACAAATCGAGGCCACGCTCTTGAAAAAGCATGTCCAGGGGCAGCCTCGTCTGCGGAAAAAGGGAGGGGAAACTGTATTTAATGGTTAAAAATAGCGTCTGGGCCCAAAACATAGGAATGCCCGGATAATCACTGGCGGTCAGGGTACCCACCAGGTCCCCCTCCCAAATGGCCAAAGCAAACTCATCAGCCCAGGGCCAGATGGCCAGCTCATCACGAGCATAAAAAACATCCAGGCCAAACACGCGCGGGACCACGACAATGATGATAATTAAAACCCATATAAGCCAACTGTATCGGTTGCTCAGCAGGAACTGTTTGCCACCTGGCTTGAAAGCAGCTAAATTCTTTGACACCATTCACCTAAAATTTAGTTTGGCTGAGGCTCATTCCGCTTTTAGGCGCCCCTAAGTCCGGTAAAACCAATGAACGATTTATCTTATTCACAAAAAGAAAATTGAGCAAGCTACAATCAAAACACTTTTGGGGAATCGAAGCAGAACAGGCGGCTATGGGCAAAAAATGGGGTCAGGGTGGGGT
>DAOUMU010000267.1:0-34339 GCA_034409055.1 Anaerolineae bacterium | reverse complement strand
GGGTATGACAACACTGACCAAACCCTTCAGTGATTCAGACCTATCTATTACCCACTTGCATACAAGCCAGCAAACTATCTATCCTGGAGATCGGTTTAACGAACTTGAATTTAGCCTGATTCGATAGTACAATTATTTTTTATAACATCTACTATAAAAATTCCAAGGGATGATGAAACAAGACTATCGATCCATTAATCAGGCGAAAAACATAATTCGGCAAGAAGAAGGGGTTAGCCTCAAAGATTGGGGGGGTAAATTGCCGGTCGCTCTGGTCTGGCCCAATAGTTATCGGGTCGGCATGAGCAGCCTGGCCTTGCATATCCTCTACCGCCTTTTTAATGATGAACCTGATGTCGTCTGCGAACGGGTCTTTTTTGGCTTCCAACAGGCCCCCCGGCCTGATCAGCCGATTATATCCCTGGAGTCACAACGGTCGCTGGATGATTTCGCAGCGGTGGCCTTTACCATCTCTTATGAGATGGATTACTTCAACGTCATTCAAATATTGCGCCGGGCCGGCTTTCCACTTTTTGCCGAAGAGCGAGACGAAAATTGGCCTTTACTGATAGCCGGTGGGCCGGCCGTTTATACCAACCCGGAACCCCTGGCCAAAATTTTCGACGTCTTTGCCATTGGCGAAGGCGAAGGTATTGTGCCCCCCCTGATTGATGCCTTATGGGAGATTAACGATGCCCCCCGGCCTGAAGCTTATCGACGACTGGCCGAGGTGGATGGTCTGTACATTCCGGCCCTGAATAACGGGCCTGTGGCCCGCGTGTGGGTCAAGGATATTGATAGCCTGCCCACGACCACCCAAATTTATACGGCGGAGACTGAGTTTGGCGACCGGACCCTGGTCGAGATTGCCCGGGGCTGTGGGCGGGGTTGTCGTTTCTGCATGGCCGGCTATGTCTACCGGCCCATGCGGGAGATGCACCTGGATACGGTTTTGGCCGTGGCCCGGCACGCCCTTAAGCACCGTGACCGGCTTGGACTGGTTAGCGCCGCTGTCAGTGACCATAGCTGGATCGACCAGATTGCCATCGAGTTACGCAAGATGGGCGCCCGTCTGACCGCCTCCTCGATGCGGGTCGATCCCATCAGCGAACCCCTCATCAAAGCCCTGGCCGAGAGTGGCAACCAAACCTTGACGATTGCCCCCGAAGCGGGCAGCGTGCGTATGCGCAAAGTGATTAACAAACCCCAGGCGGATGCCCAGATTCTGCACGCCGTAGAGCTGGCCGCCCACTATGATTTTCCGCAGCTAAAAATGTATTTTATGATCGGCCAACCCACGGAAACGGAAGAGGATGTTGAAGCCATTGCCAAAATGGTTTTGGAAGCCCGCAAAATTTTTCCCCGTAACATAGCCATTAACGCCACCCCTTACGTGCCCAAAAGTCAAACGGCCTTTCAATGGGCGGCGATGCTGCCCGTCGAAACGCTAGAAACCCGCATCAAATATCTGCAAGAGCGTCTTAATCCCAACGGGGTGACCGTTCGCAGCGATAGCCCGGCCTGGGCGGCCGTCGAAGGGACCCTGGCCCGGGGTGACCGGCGACTGGGCCGGGTGCTGGTTCACATGCGTAAAACCAATCTTCGCGAATGGCAGCACGCTTTGGCAGCCGAAAAACTGAATCAAGAGGAGTTTTTAGGCGAGCGACAACTGGCTGAACCGTTGCCGTGGGAGGTGGTCACGACCGGCGTGACCAAAGCCTTCTTCACCTGGGACCTGCGCCGGGCTTTGCGCAATGATCTCACCCGGGCCTGCCCCCCGGCCGGCTGCTTGAAATGCAACGCCTGTGATGAAGAATGGGCTTTTCGCCCCCATTACCAAGAAGCACTCGGTCCAAATATGGGGGCGTACGGTGATAACTTTATACCCCTTGCATCTTAGGTAGTTCCGAAAAAATACCTGTGCCCGCCTGTGCCCTGTGGGTAGTACGGGTAATTGTCCCCACTCCGTAAAACGTGAAGCATGAAACGTGATGTTTTTACGCCATACATAAACCCTCACGTTTCACGTCACTTGCCCTGTGGGTTTACGCTTCACGCCGCCGAAAGTTTTGGGATGATTTAAATTTCGGAACTCCCTACGGTCACGCCCGGCGTCCGCTAATCCGTTATGTATCCGCTGACCTATCTCCTGCAACTTGAATAAAAATAGCAAAGCCATCCGTCGTTATAACGACGAATGGCTTTGGTTATTATAATCACTTACTACAGGCAAAATGCTGTTTTGAGTCTACTGGAGAGAAGTATTCGGCCGGCTGACCAGGTCATTGCTGGCCAAACAAAGATGACTACACCAGCTTGGTTAAATCTTCAGCAGCTCGCTTCATATCCAAGAAAATCAAGCCCAATTTGGCATCGCCACGAGCCAGGGCGGTTAGCACGGCTTCTTCGCCAATTGACATGAGAATCACGTAGCCATTGTTACCCCGGATATAAACCTGATCCAGGATACCACGTCCCAACTCGCTGGCAATCCGCTCCCCCAGTGAGAGCATTGCCGCCGACATAGCCGAAACTCGATCTTCTTCAACATCAGCCGGTAGTGATGAGGCCATAATTAACCCATCCACGCTGACCACCGCCGATGCTTCAATATCAGCAGTGCCAGACTGTAGATCCCTCAAACGAGCTATCATCTGTTCTGTACGAGATGCCATTGTGTCCGTCTCTCCTTTCAAAAAGGTAGTCTAAGCCCTTGTTAGCTCCTGTCAAACTAGATGTTTAACGAATCGCTTTTTTGACAGTCAAAATCTGAGTTTGCGAACTTCTTAAGGATGAATTCATCATAGCACAACTACAAGACTATGTCAATTGTGCCACACCTATCACATTTTTGATCACAGAAGCTGACAACACCGGTTATCAATAAAAATTTATTGACGAATTAGTGGGGCAAAATATCAAAATGCAAATTATTATCTAAGGTATTATCCCTATAAAACAAGAAAAGGTGAAAGATTTATATATACAAACCCTATATTTACTACAATCCCGTTTTGTTTTTTAGGATCGCCTATCTCTTTTTATTTTGCACCGCATGATTTATTGATATAAAAAGAGGCAAAAAATAGTGCTGACAACAACTTTTCAGGTGATTATTCGCAAAAATTCAGGGATGTCAATCTTATTTCTTGATTTGACAACAAATCTTCAAATTTGTTCAGCTTCCCACTCGAAAAAAGCTTCGACGACCTGCCTAAACAAGGGAGCTGCTTTTTGTGAACCTTCACCGGCATGCTCGAGCAGGACAGCAATCGCTACCCGCGGATTGTCAGCAGGGGCATATCCGGCAAACCAGGCATGCGGTTCTTCCTGGCCCGATTCAGATGTGCCCGTTTTTCCGGCCACAGTATAAGTAATGTCCTTGAAAGCCTGACGAGCCGTACCACGAGCGCCACTGACCACCGCTTCCAGGCTGCCACAAATGAGGGCCAGATTTTCAGGTGAAAGGGGTAGTGTTCCGGCCACTTCCGGCTCAAAAATCTGTTCGGTACCGTCAACGGCTACAATTCGGTCGACCAGACGCGGCCGCATCAAATGGCCACCATTGCCAATGGCTGCCAGGAGGCGAGCAATTTGCAAAGGGGTGCTGAGCATATATCCCTGGCCAATGGCCGAATTGACCGCATCGCCATCAAACAACGGTTGGTTAAGATTGGACCGTTTCCAGGCATCATCAGGAACAACCCCGACGCTTTCTGTCACCCCCAAGATGTCAGTGGGTACCCCTAAACCAAAGGCACGGGCCCAATTGGGCAGCAGTTGGGGATCACTCTTGTGCAGAGCCAAGCCCACTTCGTAAAAAACAACATCGCAACTTTGAGTCAGACCATCAATCAGATTGATTTTGCCGTGACCTGTTTTTAACCAACATTCCTTTTCAAATTCTTTGCCCAGGCCATCCCATTTACCGGTACACACGAAGGTATTCTCTGGACGCAAACCAATCGCTTCCAGGCCCGCACTGATGGTAATAATTTTAAAAATAGAACCAGGTGGGTAAAGGCCCTGCGTCGCCCTGTTGACCAGGGGGCGATTTTCATTGGTGTAAAGTTCTGCCCAGGCCTCTACGTCAAAGCCGGTGGTAAAGACTGTCGGCTGAAAACGCGGATGGCTGGCCAGGGCATGGATAGCCCCGGTGTTGGGGTCCATCACCACAATAGCCCCCAGTTGCTCAGCCAATAAATGTTCAACAGTGGCCTGAAATACGGTATCGATGGTTAGATAAACACTACTGCCGGCCTGGGCAGTGATCGTAGCAATCTCCGACAGTACCTGACCGGTCGAGGAAAGAGTCACCAAACGGCCACCACGTTGCCCGGCCAAATCACGCTCGGCCCATTTTTCGACGCCGGCCAGGCCAATTAACTCATCCCCTCGATAACCTTCAGCCAGGTACTCCTGTTTACGTTCGGCCGGAATGGTGCCCATATAGCCGATAAGGTGAGCCGCAGTTTCGCCATCATTGTAGGTGCGAATCTCATGCGCCCGACGATCCACGCCAACCAGATTGTTCAATAGATTGTCGTATTCAAGACTGGTTTCAAAACTTATTTCAGCGATGGGCACAAACCAATCCGGTCTGGCAGCGGCAATGGCCGCCTCAATCTTTTCCGGCTTGACCCTGGTAATACGCGATAGATGGCCAATGATGACCTCCTTCTCTTCCAGGTATTGGGGAATGACGCCAACAGTGACCATCTGGCCCTGGGCCGCCAAGGCGTGAAAGTTTTTATCGTAAATGTTGCCTCGGGTTGGCTGTTCGCTTAAAAAAGCCAGGCTAACCCCCGCCCCTAACTGAGGGAGTATCAACGTCGGTTGCCATTCGACCCCCCACCGGCCTTCCATAAATTTGAGTCGCATTTGATTATCGGCATCGAGGGGACCGAATAGCCTGGTTTGCCAGGTCGAGTGAAAAGTGACCGAGGCCTGATCGCCGTTATGCAGCAATGATTGCAGTTGGGTCTCAACTTTATTGACGGTTGCTTCTGTTAGAGCCTGAACGTACTGCTCTTGAAATTGGTGTTGATTTATATGGATTTGCGAGGTCGGGGTCAACAGGCCGTACATTGTTTGATAATCCCCTCTGCTCCAGGCCAGCAGATAGGCTTGGGTTACGCCATCGGCACTGGGTAGGGGGGTCGGAGTGGGGGTAGGGAGGGGCGTGGCAGTTGGTTCAACCATCATCGTCGGTAGCTTAACGGTGCAGCCACTAATCAGTAAGGCCACACCGAATCCTTTTAGAAAGACACGCCGGGGAATTTTTACGCTGCTCATAACATAAGATTATAGCATTGAGCAGACGACGTGCAAAAATAGGTCCTATAGTGGATACGTTTCAGTTTTGGGGCGAGTTATGATTTAGCAACTGGTTAAACCACAATATACCTGCCCTCAAATTGAAATACACCCCTATAGGGTTAACCGGTCCTATCGCCCCATTGCCAAATTGGTTAGCTCATTGTAGAATTGTGCTAGCGCATTTTGTGCCTTGTGCTACGGGCAAGTTAGCCACTTACCCTACATAATTTGGGATGTAGGACAAGTTGCCAACTTGTCTACGGTGCTACGGGCAAGTTAGCAACTTACCCTACATAATTTAAAGATTACTGGATATGAATGTATTTTCTATCCTTCTCATTGAAAACCAGCTTTGTGTTGCTGCGGCAATTGTGCAGGTATTGGGTCAACATCTGGCCAGCTACAGATTATCTATTGCCAGTGGCATTGCTGAAGCCATCACCGAGCAGAAACCGACTCAGGCCATTTTGCTCGACGTTTCTCAACTGGCAGGTAATGTTTCAGGTAATCTATCATCGCTAAAGGCAGCTTATCCTGATACGCCGATTATCCTGCTGCAAGAGAGCCCGTTCAATAAGGCTGAAGATGAGATTCTGCTAGAAACTCTCTCCGCAGGCGTTAGTGATTATGTCTCTTTATCTGAGGCCGGGCTACTGGTTCTGGGCCGGCGGTTAGCCGCCCTACAGACTACCTGGTTAGACCAGCAGCGTAGCAATGCGGCGGACATTCATCTGAACATTGGCAAAATTCTTGACCAAGCCCTGGCCAGCGATACTTCTCAATTGGCGGTACAACTGATTGGCTCTGATAACCGAGTGCGTGTCTGGAATCGAGCCGCAGAAACGTTCTTTGGTCTCCCCCAACCAAGCACTATTGGCTGTCGGATAGAGGAACTCCCCCTATCGGCCAGTAACCTGAGTCGTCTGAAAGATATTCTAGATCAGGCTCGGGTTACAGGCGAGCCATTTTCGATTCCTCATTATCCTCTGGAAAATCAATCCGGAGAGAACCGCTGGGTTCAGGTTTATGTTTATCCTATCGGTGAAAACCTACCTGCGTCAGCAGAAAAACGGGTCACCGATGTTTATATCATCAGTGCCGATGTGACCGACTTAAAGCAGATTGAGCTTAAACATCAGCACCATATTCAAGAATTGGAAACCTTGCTGGAAACCAGCCACAAAATTTCAGAGCAACTGGAACTGCAAGCCACGCTGGAGAAAATTGTCGAGCAAGCCAAATCCTTACTTAACGCGGATAACTGCCACGTTTACTTTTTAGAAAAAGATAATCAAACATTGCGGCCTATTGTTTCGGACGGCCTTCATGCGAAGCAAATTAAAAAAACGTCCCTGACTGTAGGTCAGGGGGTTGTTGGCTCCGTAGCGACCACCGGTAAAGCGGTGATGGTAAACTTTGCCGGCTCAGAAAGTGATACCCTGTATGGACGTCGGGTGAATATCACAGACGAGGAGCACTTCCTGTGTGCTCCCCTGACTGCTCTCAAAGGGATCATGGGTTTGATCATAGTGACCAGAACCTCCCCCCCCCCTTTTACTAAGGACGAGCTGCGCTTTTTTGAGAATTTGGCCCAGCAGGCTTCGTCGGCAATTAACAACGCCCGCCTGATTGAAGAAACCCAACGCAACCTGATTGAATTGGAAACCCTGTACGAAGCGAGCGCCACGATTTCAACCACCTGGGACAGCGGGGAGGTTTTAAATACCTTGATCCGGCAAATGGTTCAGGCATTGAAGGTCAGCGGGGGGCACATTGTCAGTTGGAACCAAAAGCTGCGTAAAGGGGCCATTCAAGCAAAATTTTTAAGTAATGACAACAGGACCCCGATCAGTGAAGCCGAACTGAATCTTTCTTTTAATCTGGCTAAACGTCCCGCTCTGTCCGTCATCATCAATCAGCAACGACCCGTATTTTTCCAGTTGAGCAATCCGGCTCTGGGTGAGGCTGAACGAGCAGATATGGAAAAACAAGGTTACCTGTCTCGTCTGTTAGTGCCTTTAGTGGTTAAAGGTGAAACCATTGGCTGGGCCGAGTTGTGGGAAACCGGCCAGGAGCGCCTGTTCACAACCGACGAAATTCGCCTGGTCCGTATGCTGGCCAATCAGGCTGCGGTGGCCTTGGAAAACGCCCAATACCTGAAACAAACACAGCGCACCCTGGAAGAAATGACGGCGCTTTATCAGGTAGTCAGTGCCCTGGCCACTACTCAAGACTCCCAAACGTTGATGAGCATTGTTTTACAAGAGTACTTACAAGCGCTTGGCGTGAGGCAAGGCAGCGTGATAATTTTTGATTTTGAAGCCAGGTGCGGCGTCGTGAAGATTAACTTTCAGGACGACCAACCGCTGGCTTCCACTGAAGACAGAGAGGGGGCGAGACACCATGTCCAGGCAGGCCTGGAGGGACAACAAATCCCGCTGGAAAATGACCTGGTTTACAGGCAATTGATGAGAACTTACCGGCCCGTCGTAATTGAAAATGCCCAAGCCGGGCCATCCCCAGCCACTACCCCCTATACTGCTCAATCTCTGCCCAACACCGGTGGATGGGCCGGAGCAACGGCGCTGTCGCTCTTGATCATCCCTTTGCAAATCCGGGGGGAGATTGTCGGGGCGATCGTCGCCGAGGACACCTGCCGCCAACGGACTTTTGAGCAATGGGAGATTTCTTTGGGACAGGCTATGGCCGATCAACTTGGCATTGCCCTGCAAAATGCCCAACTGTACGAATCAGAGTATCAGCGACGGGTGCAGGCCGAAACATTACGTGAAGTCTCTTTTGTGGTTGGCTCTAGCCTGAACCTGAATGAAGTATTAGAGCATATCCTGGATCAATTGAGGCGCGTGGTCAAGTATGACAGTGCGGCCATCCATTTGATCCAGGGTAAGCGGCGACGCGTTATTGCCGGACGTGGATTCCCAAATCCAGAGCAGGTTATTGGCATGACCTTTCCGGCAACATTCGACAAGAATGAGCCAGGTTCCATTGCCATCCATACCCGCCAGCCAATGGTCAATGGCAACATTGCAGAACATTTCGGTGTTTTTAAACACCCTGATCGGAGTTATATCAAATCGTGGATGGGCATTCCGCTTATTGCTCGCGATAAGGTCATTGGCCTTATTAGTATTGATCACACAGAAATCGACGCCTATAATGAAGAAGACGTACAACTGGCCATGGCTTTTGCCAATCAAGTGGCCATTGCTCTTGAAAATGCCCGTCTGCATGAAATTGAGGTGCGGGAGCTTGAACGCGAGCTTGAGATTGCCCACGGTATTCAAAAAACGCTGTTACCTCAATTCATCCCAGAGGTACCCGGTTTACAAATCGCCGGAAACAGCATCCCGGCCCGGCAAATAGGGGGAGATTTTTTTCACTTCTTTTCCATTGGTGAAGATCAATTGGGGGTGGCTATTGGTGATGTCAGTGGTAAGGGCATTCCCGCTGCCCTTTACATGGCCGCTACTATTACGGCCATTGATACTAAGATCGAGGAAGAGTTGACACCGAGTGAGTTACTCAATCACTTGAATCGAACGCTTTACAACCGGCTTCAAGAAAACAAAATGAACGTCGGGTTGCAGATTGCCACCTTTGCCCCTCAACCTTCTCCCGTTACTAAGAACGGAAAAATCGAGAGGGAAGCTAGAAGTAGCCTGGTCACTGTGGCCAACGCGGGCATGATTGCCCCAATTGGGGCTACGTCGCATGGGTGTCGCTTTTTACCGGTCAGTGGGCTGCCGGTGGGTTCGATTCCGGCCCCCTACCAGGTCTACCAGGAAGATATATTCCTGCTCGATCCTTATACCACTATCATCTTCACCAGTGACGGGATTGTTGAAGCCCAAAATGAATATGGAGAACTGTTTAGTTTTGAGCGTCTCGAAGATGTCACCAATCAAATTGTCGCCACGCGAGATGCCCAAGCCATTGCCGATCATATTATCCACAGCGCCCAGGAATTTATGGGCAGCGCAGAGCAAACGGATGATATGACCGTCGTGGTGGTCGTAAAAACGTAGCCATATTAAAAAATCTTGGAGTATCTTTATTTTGAACACAATCGAGACACCGCTGGTCTCGCGTTTCTGGTGGGCCTTTGCGGCCCTTTTCCTAATTTTAGGGGTAGGTTACAGCACACTAACCCCTATTTTCGAAAACTCCGACGAAACCCTGCATTATCCCTATGTCAAACATTTGGCCGATGGGCAGGGGCTGCCGTTGGCCGTACCCGGTCAACTGTGGAATCAAGAAGGTACCCAGCACCCCCTTTATTACGCTATTGTCGCGGCCAGTACCTTTTGGATCGATAGCGACAATCTACTTGATCATTTGCAGCGTAATCCCCACTGGCGCTTTGCCGAGGTGCGGGAACTGATTAACGATAACCAGAATCTGGTCATTCATAGTCCGATGGACGCCTTTCCCTATCAGCGGGCTGCCCTGGCCATTCACATCGGTCGCTGGTGGAGTTTGGCCTTTGGTCTGCTCACCGTTGTCTGCACTTTCTTGATTGCTCACCATCTTTTTCCTAATAACCTTCCCCTGATCGTGACCACTACCGCCCTGACGGCCCTCAACCCCCAATTCATCCGGGTGTCCACCACCGTGAGCAACGACAGCCTCTCGGCTGCTCTGACCAGTTTAACGGTCCTGTTAGCCCTGAAATTTACCGAACCCCGTGAATGGCAAACCGGCCAACCCGGTCAAGCCACCCCTGTTTCGTTCACCCATCGGCCTTTCGTTCGTTCATTATTTCCCCCTCTTCTACTTGGCTTACTAACCGGACTGGCTCTGCTCACCAAACTCAGTAGCCTGACCACCCTCTTCCTGGTAAGTTTTATCATCTTCTGGCGCTTATTTTTTCTGGGCGAGACTCACCAATCTCCCCTGCAGAAAATGATTCGCTGGTGGGTTATTATTGGGGCAATCACGGCCCTCCTCACCAGTTGGTGGTTTGTGCGCAATTATTACCTTTACGGTGAGTGGCTGGCTACCGAAACCCATCTCAATTTGGCCGGACGCAACCATCTCTCGTTGGCCGAAGTTTGGGCTTTAAGGGCTGAAACCGAACGAGCTTATTGGGCCACCTTCGGTTGGGGCCAGATTCGCCCGCCGGAGTGGGTCTACCGCCTGCTTTTCTGGTTCACCCGTATTGGCCTGATCAGTCTAACGGTCGCTTTGCTGGCCAAACTGATCCAGGGCCCAAAGACCCAACCGGTACCGATGAACCTTGAAAACATAGACTTTGCCAAGATTTTCTTCCTGCTACTCTGGACAGGTCTTAACCTGGTCCTCTACCTGCGCTGGGTGATGGAAGTCGGCTCCGTCTCTCACACCCGTCTTATTTTTCCCGCCATCACCGCCATTTCTCTGTTACTGGCCCTGGGTTGGCATGCTTTGTTACCCCGCCGTTTAGCTTGGGGCTTCAGTAGTTTGGTAACGGCCCTCTTCCTGCTACTCAATATCTACAGTCTCGGTTGGCTCCTTTACCCCGCTTTCAGACCTGAACCAGTTGAGAGTTATGAGTTTGAGTTTGGAGCCCCTGCCAATTCCCAACTCCCTACTCCCCATTCCCTACTCCCTACTCCCTACTCCCTACTCCCTACCGAGGTAAACCTGACTTTTCTGGACAGTCTAAAACTGGTCAGCGGCCATATTTACCCCAAAGATCAAAAATCTGCCTCAGCCAAATCTGAAATTCAGGCCAGGCAGGGCGACGTAGTGATAATCAGTACCTTGTGGCAGGTACTGGCGGCGATGGATAAAAATTATAGTGTGGCAGCCGTGCTGCTAGCGCCTGATGGCAGCGTCCTGGCCCGACGCGAAACCTACCCAGGCCTTGGCCTGCGGCCTACTCGTTACCTTCACCCTGGGGATGTTTTTAGAGACGACTATCCGCTTAAACTGGAAAGCGACGTATCTGAACCAATCGTCGCTCGGACGGCGATCAACCTGTTTGACTTTGAGTCAGAAACGCGGGCCGGCTTTCCGGCGTTGGACCCGGCCGGCAACGAGGTTACCCCTATTGTGGGTCAAATCAAAATTGTGCCCAAAACGTGGCCCCGCTACCAGCCCAACTACACCACCCACGTCAATTTCGCCCAGGCCATCAACCTCATCGGCTACGATTTCACTCCCTCTACTTTCAAGCCAAAAGGAGCCTCTCGCTCATCAAGCACTACCCCCGATCCTTCGTCCCCCCATGCCCAACTTACCCTCTACTGGCAATCCCTGGTTCCGGTTAGTGAAGATTACGTGCTCTTCCTGCACCTGCTCGACTCGAACGGGCAGACCATCGTCCAGGCCGACGCCCCCCCCACCCACAACGCCTATCCCACCAGTTGGTGGGCCCCCGGTGAGGTCATTGCCGACGTGCATGCCTTGCCAACCACGACTGGGACAGTGGCCCTCCGGCTTGGTCTCTACCAGCTCGATTCCGGCCAACGTCTGACCATCACCGAGTCCAATCTGCCCGGTCAAGACAACAGTGTGGAGATCAGGCTACCGTGAGCGAATGGCGAATCGGCGAACCCACAGGGCAGGTGTGGCGAATGAGCGAACCCATACCCAAAAAGCGGGCACAGGCAGGGCAGGTATGGCGAATGGGCGAACCCATACCCAAAAAACGGGCACAGGCAGGGCCAGTGTGGCGAACCCACAGGGCCAGTGTCAAGAATGATAAGTCTATACGCAACACGCAACACGTAACACGTAACACGCATCACGCTCCCCGCTTCCCGCTTCCCACTCTTCCACTTTTCCACAACTACCCCGGCCTCTTCCTCGCCCTTTTCATTTATCTCCTCCTGGCCTGCTCCTATTTCTTCATTATGCCCATTTTTGAAGGTCCCGACGAGTGGACGCATACCGGTCACATTAAACATATCGCCGAGGGGAACGGCCTGCCGGTCATGCTGCCGGGGCAAGGTATCTGGGGCGGACAGCAGCCACCGCTCTACTATGTCCTGGGGGCGCTATTGGTTCAACCTTTTGAGTTGGAGGGGGTCGAAGCATATGAGGAAAAAGGGCGCAATCCGCATGCAGCCATCGGCTATGCCCTGGATCCCGGCAATAAAAACAACTACCTGCACAACCCGGCTGAGAACTTCCCCTACCGGGGCCTGTCCCTCACCGTCCATATTTTACGCCTGTACTCGATGACTTTTGGCGCCATCACCCTTATCTTTACCTACTTGACCGCCTTAGAGTTCAATTATCAATTAACAATTAACAATTCTCAAATTAAAAATTCCAAACCTATTCCCTACTCCCTACTCCCTACTCCCTACTCCCTACTTTTCGCCACTGCCGTGGCCCTCTTTGTGGCCTGCCAACCGATGTTTGCCTTCATTACCGCCTCGGTGGCCAACGAGCCGGCTAACATGGCCTTTTGCGCCGTGGGGCTGTGGCTGGCTCAACGTTATGGGGTACGCGGTCCCAGCCCGGATTGGAAACGAGCTGCCGCCCTGGGGGTGACTCTTGGCCTGATTTCGCTCTCAAAAATGACCGGCCTATCTTTTGGCTTGGCCGCTGTGGTGGCTATGCTTATGGCAGCTATTACTACACGAAAAAAGCCGGGGGCAGCCTACCTTTTGTGGCGAGATGGGGTTATCATCGGCCTGCTCTTTCTAGCAGTCGGCGGCTGGTGGTACTGGCGTAATTACCGGCTTTACGGCGATTTCTTTCAGCAGGGCCTCTACAAAATTTACTTTGACGTTGATCCTCAACCCCTCACCTTGAATGATTTCCTGTACACCCTCTCCACCGGCGAGGTTTCCTTCTGGGCTACCTTCGGCTGGCTCAACGTCGTCGCCCCCGACTGGGTCTACAGTGTCTATCGCATTATTAGCCGGATTGGGCTACTGGGCGTTGCTTTAGCCATCATCGTGTCACTGGCACAATGGACGAGGCAGCGAATGGTGAACCCATACCCAAAAAGCGGGCACAGGCAGGGTAGGTGTGGCGAACGGCGAATCAACACGCAACACGCAACACGCAACACGCAACACGCAACACGTTTCACCTTTCCCCCTCCCCTCCTCATCCACCTGGTCTTCCCGGTCGCCTTAGCCTTCTCCCTCACCCGCCTGGTGGCCATCGAAGGCGGCCTGCAGGGACGACAACTGTTGCCGGCGTTGGGGTCGGTGGCCATTGTCATTCTCTGGGGTTGGTGGGTACTTACCCCGACCCGCATACGACTGCCGGTGCTGGCCATCTTGCTGACCGGCCTGTTTGGGTTGGCCGTGTGGCTGCCTTACGGTGTGGTCGCCCCGGAATATATTCCCAAACCCCTGCTAACAGAAACCAATCTGCCGGCCGATTTGCCCCGCCTCGATCTGACTTACAACGACGAGATGAAATTGGTGGGGGTCAAGATTGGGGCGGAGGTGGTCCGGCCTGGTGAGCGGGTCCCGGTAACGGCTTACTGGCAAGCCCTCAAACCGATGGAAACCAACTACAGCGTTTTTGTCCACCTGATTGGTCGTGACTACACGAATGTAGGCCAGATGAACAGTTACCCCGGCCTCGGCTTGCGCCCCACCCAAACCCTCCAACCGGGCCAAATTGTGGTCGACACCTACCCCGTCTTGGTGAATGGCGGCAGTGAAGCGCCGACTCGCCTGTTGGTCAACATCGGCCTGTTTGACTTCAACGAACCGGGCCGGCCCGGCATCCCGCCCGTAGGGCCTGATGGCCATGAGGCCCTATCCACCGTGGGTCAACTCAAACTTGTGCCGGGGGTATGGCCTCCTTATCAAGCAACGCCACCCATAGCCGAATTTGCCGACCAGATCTGGCTGATCGACTATGCCCTGGAAGATTGCCAGGGACAGAGTGCTAACTGTCAGGTCATTTTGAAATGGCTGGCCCGAGACCGGCCCTCGACCGATTACACCGTTTTTATCCAGCTCTGGCGTAACGGCGAATTTATCACCGGTTTCGACACGCCCCCCCTGGCCGGCGATTATCCCACCAGCCTGTGGGAAGCCGGCGAACTGATTGTGGACCCCCATCCATTGGACTTATCCACCATTCCGCCCGGTGATTACACGCTGTTAACCGGTCTCTACAACTTCACCACCGGCGAGCGTCTCCCCGCTAGCGCTGAGGGTGCGCCTCTACCCGATTATGCTGTGGAGTTGGGGATGATCTCAGTCATCCCCTGATAAAATTCCAAAACTTGGTGTATAATTAGAGCAGATGGGCAAATCAGAATAAGGAGTCCAAAGTGCACTTTGGACTCCTATCCTACATATACCGGAGTCCAAAGTGCATTTTGAATTCCATCAGGAGAAAAGCATGCTCAAAAAATCAGCGCCAAACCCTAACCATCCACCACACATTTTTGCCGACGACACCTTTTACTTTGTAACCGCAGCAACACTTCACCGCGCTCATTTATTCACACCATCCACTCACAAACCCCACCTTCAAGAACAACTCTTAACTCTCGCCCCTGACTACGGACTGGACTTGAAGGCTTGGGTTATTTTAGACAACCATTATCACATCCTCTTTCATTTAGCCGAGAGCGACAAGTTGTTCCGGTTTTTCCAACGGCTTCATGCCAAAACGGCCACAATCTTTAACCAATGGGATAATCAAATGGGACGACAGGTCTGGTGGAACTATTGGGATTGGTGTATTCGCAACGAGCGGGATTATTGGATGCACTTTAACTACATTCATTACAACCCCATCAAGCACGGTTATGTCAAACAACTGCGCGATTGGCCATTTTCCAGTTTGTTCACTTATCTAAAAAGGGAAGGTCGGGAATGGATAGATGATTGCTGGCGTAGTTATCCAATCAAAGAATTTGAAATTGAACACGATGACTTTTGAAAACCAATAAAGGAGTCCAAAGTGCACTTTGGACTCCTTTATGCTTGCAGATGGCGCAAACATTGCCAAGCGATACTATTCTAATATGCTACAAGCCTTGATACACCCTCCCTCACCTAACGATATATTTTATAATGGCATAGTGAAGAATTTCTCAGATATTTCAGGGGCTTTTTGGTTTCTTCATCCACGCTCGATTGTATAACCCCAGGCGATGCATTTCATTGGAGTTGTCGCTGAAAAAGACGACCGTTGACCCACTCGAGGTGAAAAATAGATGAATGCTTAAGCCAACCAATCCTCAATCACCAGGTCCGTAATCCGATCAAAGTGGCGTTGATTATGGGTCACCAACGGCGCCTTGTAGGCAAGGGCAATGCTGGCAATCTGCAAATCAAGTTCACTCAAACGCTGGCCGGCTTGCTCCAACGAAGCCTTTAGCAGGCCAAATCTACGAGCAGCGCTCTCGTCAAAAGGTAAAATCGTGATGGTGGCCAACAATACATCCAACCGGGCCAGATTTTTGGCAGGGTGGGCAGACTTATGTGCTCCGTGGGTCAGTTCACCAACACTGATGGCCGTGATCGCTAATTCGTCTGTGGGAGAAATCCAATTTTCTAATCGCAATTGACCCCGTAACAAGGCCACCCAGTGGTCACTATCCAGAATTTTCACCATTTAACGCTGGCCTGAGAAACTTGATCTTGCCGGTTGTTGTAAATCTCTTCAACTAAAGCCTCTAGATCCGACTCATCTTGCCACAAGCCAAAAGCCGCCATGGCCGGGTGGACCTCACCTTGCGCTATCTGTTGCAGTAATTCCGCACTTTGTCCCAGGGCTAAGGCCAGTTGTGTGGCTAATTGTGAAGCTCGCTCCAACCGCTCCAGTTCAGCCGGACTCATTAAAACCGCCACCGGTCTCTCTCGCCGTCGAATGAGCAAGCGCTCTCCAGCCGCTGCCCGTGAAACCAGTTTAGAAAACTGGCTTTTTGCCTCGCCGATGTTAACACTTTCCATAATTACACCCCTCAAACTTGGTCAATATGACCTGTTTGTATTATAGTAGCCGTCAAAGCAAATGACAATAAAGCCACGCTTAATTGGACAAAAATCCACTTGCCGACCAAAATAGAGCACAAATGCTGATGAAAAATCCCAACTCAAAACTCAACCCTTATAATTCACTATTCACCATTGACGATTCACCATTCACCATTCTCTTTATATTGGCTCTCTCCCTGGCCCTCAATCTGCACGCTTTAGCCGCCGATAGCTTCTGGGGCGATGAGATTCTGACGGCTACCTTTGCCAGTCGTTCTCCGGCCGAAGTCATTCGCTGGACGGCCAGCGATATCCATCCGCCACTCTATTATTTATTGGCCGGCACCTTTACCCGCCTGACCGTCTCTCTCGGTTCTACGGAACAACCCAGCCCCATCTCAGATTGGTTCTGGCGCTTCCCCTCCGTTATCGCCAACGTCCTGACCGTTGCCGTTACCTACCAACTCGCCCTTTACGTTTCACGTCACTTACCCCACGGGTTCACGCTTCACGTTTCACGCAACACGCCGCCAGCACGCAAACGACACGCAACACGCAACACGCAACACGCCCCTCCCCTCATCGCCGCTTCGGCTGCATTGCTCCTTTCGCTCGCTCCCATCGCCATCAAATACGGCCAGGAAGCTCGCATGCACGCCCTGTTCATGTGCCTGGCTGCCCTGGCCACCTGGCTTTTCTTCTGCGCCCTGACTAAACCCCGGCAATGGTCCCGCTGGTTAGCCTTTGCCCTGGCCACCACCGCCAATATCTACACGATGTATTTTGGCTTTTTAATCCTTGCCACCCAAGCCAGCTTTCTCTTATTCACAATTCTTCATTCACAATTTTTCATTCACTATTCACGTTTTACGTTTCACGCAACAGGCCGCCAGGGGTACGCCGCCAGGGGCACGTCAGCGAGCGACACGCAACACGGAACACGCCTCACCGGTTTCAGCACCGCTACTGTTCTATCTTGCCTGCTCTACGCTCCGTGGTGGCCTGTTTTGTTCAATATTCTTCGTAAACGGGCCGCCGTTGGGGCGATTGAAGGGGGAGTCGGCGCGCCGTTGACCTTTATGTCCGGTGTAGTGCGAGCGCTGGGGCCTCTGCCGGAACCGGTCGCCTGGGGATTCCTGCTCCTGTTTATCACCGGCTTGATCTTTCTGGCCCGGCGATCCTGGCCTGTGGCTACTTTTGCCGGTCTCTGGTTGGCCCTGCCCGTAGCCTTACCCATCTTTCTGGGTGACCCCCGCGCCTTGCAATTCCGCTACGCCTTTGTGTTACCTGTTTACCTGACGATCATCGCCTACGCCGTAGTGAGCCTTAGCCCGTTAGCCCGTTTCAACGTTTCAACCTTCCAATATGCCAACCTGTTAACGTATCTCTTCTGGCTGCTGGCCACCGTCTCTTTCATTGCTACGCTGGGTATCTACAACCAAACCAAACCCGACTGGCGGAGCGCGGCCGCTTATCTGGATGAACACACCAGGCCGACCGACGTTATTCTGATCGGGCCGCTATGGGATGAGGGGCGATTCATTGGTTACTATTACCGTGGGCAGGCCCAACTTTTGACACCAGCGGCATTGGTGACTAATATTGAGCGTCGCGCCGAATCGATGCGCGCCAACGGGGGAGGGGTGTGGGCGGTTAACCGCTTTGCTCCGATCGAGTCACCCGTTTCAAAGAATATTGTTTTTCCCGGTGGTGTCGTGCTGTCTGAACCAACCATAGCCGTCTATGAACCGGCGCTGCTGACCGAAGCGGCCATCAACCTGGCAGCGCAGGCCGTGGAGGCAGCCTATCCCTGGACGACCGAGGCCGAAGCCGAGGGGGTGCTCAATCCTGATCCACGCACCGCCCAGGCCGCCGCTCTACGTGCCCTGGGAGACACTTTGGTTGCGGCCGGTCGACCAGAGGAGGCCCTGCCAGCTTATCAAAGGGCGGTAGACATTTTCCCCGGTTGGGTTAGTGGTTTCATCGTCCTGGCAGAAACACAAGAGGCGGTGGGTAACTTATCGGCTGCCGTCGAAGCCTATCGACAAGCCGTCGCTTTTAACTTAAAGTGGCAGGGGCCTCAAGCTGACGAAGCAGCCACTCTGGTCGAAACCGGCCAGTGGGCGGCTGCCCTGGAAAAATATCATCAGATTATAGGAGCAGAGTAGCAAAGTAGCAGAGTAGCAAGGGGCATGACTCTACGATTAACTACACAAGGCAGCAGAGTAACAGAAAATCGCAGATATTCAAAAATATGTTTTTGCACTAATACTTATGGCCACAAAATAACAATTATACTTGAATAGGACGCAGATTAACGCAGATTTTCGCAGATTTATCCTATTTATCAGCGTTTATCTGCGAAAATCTGCGTCTCATAAAATGTTACTTTATGCCCGTTGGCAGTATAAAAACAATTATTAACAAAAATTTTTATTTAATGCACTATATACCAGGCAAATTTAATCAAAAATAGGGATACAACACTGCTTCGAGGCTATCCCCTACTACCTGCTACGGGTTACCTATGATGGGCTCAGCAATTCTCGTTTTGAGATCGTTGTAGGAAGCTTTCCCTGAGATTTACCAAATGAAGCCTGGAAGTGGGGTTTGTTAGCCAATTTTTAACCCATATCGGGAGATCGTCCCTATAAAACTCCTAAAACAGGAATCGCTATGATGGGCTTATGAATCGTAAACAACTCCTCAACATCTTAAAAATAGTAATCAGTATTGGTCTGCTCATCTTCATCTTCAGCAACCTTGATTTACAGGCGTTTCTGAAAGCGATACGAGGAGCCAATCCGGGATGGCTGCTGGCTGCGCTGACCATGATGATGCTCGGCGTGGTCATGCGGGCTTTTCGCTGGCAAATCTTACTGCATGCCATCGGGGTGCCTGTGCCCATTGGTGAATTAACGGCCATCTATTTTATCGGTTTTCTTTTTAATAATCTGCTTCCCAGTGGCCTGGGGGGAGATGCGATACGGATAATCGAGCTAAACCGTCACAGTCGGCGTCGCTCGGATGCATTTACCAGTGTGGTCGTTGATCGCTTCCTGGGTTTGTCAGCTTTACAGGCCATCGCCCTGATTGCCCTCATGTATGACTGGGGCGCTGTACCGGTGACAGTGGCCTATTTTACCGTGGTTATTTTCTTGGGCGGCGTGGTCGCCGGCTATCTCCTGACTCATCGCCCCTTGTACCTGGCCTTGCAAAAACGCCTGAGCCCGTTTCGTCGCCTGACAGACATAAGAATGATTGGTAATCTGTTTGAGTCTTTCCAACGTTATCCCTTACCGGCCCTGGGCCGTTCCTACCTGGTTTCCATTTTGTTTAATATCTCGCTCATCGCTATGAATCTGTTTATTGGCTGGGCCTTGGGAGCGCAGGCCAGCCTGGTCCAGTATGCTGTTTTTGTGCCCATTACTTCTCTGGTTCTAGTCATCCCTATTAGCTTTGCCGGCCTGGGAGTGCGCGAGGAAGCCTATCGCCAGTTATTTGGACAAGTGGGTGTCCCCCCGGAGATTGCCGTGGCCATATCCCTGCTGGTCTACGTCTTTGGTAACATCTGCACCGGCCTGGTGGGTGGAGTCATTTATTTATGGCGTAGTGCCCGCGATGTCGTATCCGAGAAGCCGCTGAACCATTAGAAATTATTATTAATATTGATTGAGAATTGCCAGCCAAAATGAATCCCGAACTGAGTGTAATTTTGCCCATTTATAATGAAGTAGAAAATCTGCCTCATCTGTTAGACGAGTTGGTACCGGCTCTCGAGACTACAGACCGTACGTTTGAAATCATCTGTGTGGACGACGGCAGCAGCGACGATAGCTTTGCCGCACTGAAGAAACTGCGGGCCAAAGATGAGCGGATACGTATCATTCAATTTCGCCGCAACTTTGGCCAGACGGCTGCCTTCGCTGCCGGCTTTGACCGGGCCCAAGGCGAGGTGGTCATCACCATGGACGCCGATTTGCAAAACGATCCGGCTGACATCCCCAAGCTACTGGCTAAAATTGACGAGGGCTACGATGTGGTCAGTGGGTGGCGAGTGGAACGCTGGCAGGAGGGATTCCAGACATTGCTCACCCGAAAAATTCCTTCAGCGACGGCCAATTGGCTTATCTCGACCGGTACCGGCATCCATCTACACGATTACGGCTGCGCCCTGAAAGCCTACCGCTATGAGGTTATCAAGAGCATAAACTTATATGGTGATCTGCACCGCTTCATTCCGGCCATTGCCAGTTACTTTGGGGTGACTGTGGCCGAGGTGCCGGTCAATTATCGCCCGCGCCAATTTGGCCGCAGTAAATATGGTCTTGGACGCGCCAGCCGGGTGATTTTGGATTTACTGACCGTTCGTTTTTTGCTCAGTTATTCCACCCGCCCCATCCAGATCTTCGGGTTAATCGGCTTGATCGCCTTCGCCACGGGTGTCGTCATCGGCATTTATTTGAGCTTTATGAAACTGGTTTACGGGGTGGCCCTGGCCGAGCGGCCCCTGCTTCTCCTGGCCATTTTGTTGGTAATGATCGGTGTCCAACTGATCACCATGGGCTTATTAGGAGAAATGATCGTTCGCACCTATCACGAAAGTCAGGGCAAGACTATTTATACGGTCAAAGAAGAGTTGGGGTAAGGTGAAAAACATCGACAGCGTAGCTACCCTGAAAGAATGGCTCGTTTCACAGGATATAGATATCTCACGATGGGGAGTCGGTCCGACCAAGACGGTAGAGAATCTGTGGGACGAAATTGTCAATGGAGAAACTTATCTTCAAGATAACCCACCGCTGCGAATCATACAGGTCGTGCAGGTCATCATTCGTGATGGTAATCGCATCTTGCTAGAAGCCGAACAAGAACTCGATAACCAACAAAGACGCTCTCGAAACTTCCCTCCTTCTGAAAAAATGAAACCGGGCGAAACCTACACCGGGACGGCCACCCGCTGCTTACAAGAAGAACTCGGGGCTGCCCCTCATGATATAACGATTGTCCAATCAACGCATCGGCAAAGGAAAATCGTCCGCGATTCACCTTCCTATCCCGGCCTAGATACGCAATATATTTTCCATGCCGTTGAAGCTAAAGTGAAAGGACTGCCCAATACAGATTTTTGGACGGCTAACGCCGCGCATGCTTTTGGCGATCCGGTCAAGTGGCAGCATTGGGTCTGGCAAGTTGGAGATGAGGGCCCTTGCTGAAGGTTAAAAAATTAATTGGGGCAGGCCGGGCTCCCCATACCCACCGTAGACGCATAGGGATGCATCTACATGTCATTCCGAGGCCGTAGGCCGAGGAATCCCTACAGAGCGACAATAACCGGTGCAGTTGAAGATACACCTGAGCAGCAATCTCCGATCTGGAAATTTTTAAGGGAAACTATCTCGATTTTAGCCAAAAATTGGCTAATATACCCCACTTTATAAAATTATTCGATAGATTTTAGGGAAAATATCCTAAAGACGCCAAGTCGGGAATTGCTACCTGAACAGTAACCCAGGGTTATCATCTGGTGGACGGTAGCAACTAAAGGAGTAGCCTGATGGACAGAGCCACGCCGAATCCGGGCAATGAAGAGATTGACCTTTACCTGCGTACCTATTACTCGCTGTTACGTTCCAGCGGTGAAATCGAGATCCGTTCCCTGGAAGAGACCCACTCCGGTATGAACGCCAGCTTGCACCAGGAGGCCGACAGCCCAGAACTGGACCTGGCCGCCTTTGTTTACTGCGCCGCGCGTCTGCCGCCCTGTATTACTCAAGTCCGCCTGGTTTTGCTGGGCCAATCCGCCGACGTCTTTAGCCGGGGCGGGTATCCCAACGTTGAGCAGTGGACCGTGTTCAGAGCAGCGGCCCGCCGGCGCAAAATGTTTTTTGATGGCCAGGAAACGATGGCCGTCTTTATCAACAGCATTTCCGATATTGACGACTTGATTCCGATGCTGACCACCTATCAGATCGAATGGAATAAAATGCACGCCAGGCTGGCTCACGTGGGCTTCAAAGGCGAGCCGGACCAGGCCCTGGCGGCCGACTACCAGGCCGAACTGGGCCTAAACGAGGCCGACTTTGCCAGGCTCCGGCAAATCTGGGGAGATCAGGTGCTGGCCCATTTGCAACGGGTCAGCCGGGGCCAAAAACGCTTTGCTCTGCGTCTGCTGGCCGGTTCGCTGACCGACTACCGCCGGGCCACGGCCGGCTGGTGGCAGAGTGTTATGGCCCAATGCCCGATCCCGGACCTGCGACAGCGGCCGGTCTACTTTGTCTCGTCCAACATGCACGTCTGGCCCAATCTGCTCTCGAACTACGCCGGTTTGATCAAAGATGAAGTGGTCACCTTTCTGAACGAGGCTAATCCTGAAAACCTGGCCGAAGAATACCGGCGTCTCCGGGAAACCCAAACCCCGGGGGCGCTGGAAAATATGCTTTATTATGTCATGCGCCGGTATCTGCGGACCCCGGCCGGAAATCATCATTATGAGCGCCGCCTGCAACACGAGATTAGCCTGGGCATTCACAATGTCCGGCGTCCCCTGAATTTGGACGTGGGGGTGCAGGTCATCGACCTGGCCAGGCTCGATCCGGCCCATTTCGATTCCCGCTTGCAATTGCCAGGCGCTGAGTGGCCCCGGCTTGGCCAGAGCCAGGCCCTGATTGTCAATGTCGATTATCCCCTGGGCATGGCCGCCTATCAGGTCCTGTCCCAATTATCGGCCAACGTGGGGGAGTTGCGAGGAGTCTATATCATGGGCAAAGCCGCCACCCTGAACGGTCGCGTCGGCGATGTTATGCTGCCCAACGTGGTCTATGATGAACACTCCTGCAACACTTATCTTTTTCGAAATTGCTTCGAAGCCCACCATATCGCCCCCTTCTTGAACCACAGCACCGTCTTCGATAACCAGAAGGCGGTCACCGTCCGGGGGACGTTTCTGCAAAATAAAGAGTTTATGCACGTCTTCTATCGGGAAGGATACACCGATATCGAAATGGAAACCGGCCCCTATCTGAGTGCCATGTACGAGAACGTCTATCCGAAACGTTATCCGGTCAACGAAATTGTTAACCTCTTTCTCAATCTGTCCTACGATTTAGGCGTGCTGCACTACGCCTCGGATACGCCCTACAGCCGGCGGCAATCGTTACTCTCCAAGAGCCTGCTTTACTTTGGCATGGACTCGACCTATGCCACGGCCATCGCCATCGCCCGCCGCATTTTAGGGCATGAAGTGGGGCTATTGTAATTGCCTCAACATTCAAAACTCAACCCTTTACACTTTCCCCACCGCAATCACATAAAGAACCGCCTCCTCCTCGCCATCTACCCCCAATAGCTCGTTCAGGTCGTCGTCCAGGAAAGCCCCGACGGCGCAGGCGCCCATACCCATCGCCGTGGCGGCCAGGTAGAGATTCTGCCCGACGTGCCCCGCCTCCAGCAGGACGTAGCGATAGGTCCGCTCCCGGTACTTCCAGCGGGTGCGCTGGAAGATGGCCGAAAGAACAAAGCAGACCTGGGCCTGCCCCAGCATCTCTTGGCCGATACCGGCCACCACCAGCCTGGCCCGCAAATCTCCGGGCCGGAGTTGCTCCAGGGCGTGGTCGGCCACGGCGTAATGGTACAGGCCAGGCGCCAGCCCGGCCACGTGGTGCACCACCGCGTAGGTTTCGAGAGGGTAGAGCGCACCGGCCGAAGGCGCGGCCCGGAACCCCCGCGCCGGTTCGGTGATACCGCTGGCGGCGTGGAGCAGGCGCGATAGTTCCGCCAACGATATGGGGTCGGTGATGTATTCCCGCCGGGAACGGCGCTGCTCGATGGTCTCCGCCAGGCTCAGCCCCCACTCGCCGTGTGGATCGGGCAGCTCAATCCGGGCGGCGTCAGAATAGGTCTTGTAACGCTCCGGTTGGCGGCCCCAACTGAACATCCTGCCCAGGGCCAGAGCATAACCCGGCTTGCTCCACTGGTGATAGAAAGAGCCCACGTCGGCGGTCTCTTCCGGCCGGTCTACCGGCGGCTGGCCTGGACTCAGTCGTCCCAGGGTAAAGCCCCCCACCGCGGCCAGGGCAGAGACCAGGAAGCCCCGCCGGCCTAGTAGGGACGTGTCCGCCCGCTCCGTTGGCAACTCTCGGCCTGGCGGCCACCTGAACCGGCGTCTCAGGTAGGCCATAACCCGGTTCCAGTGCAGGGCCAGGTGTAGCCCGGCCAGAGCCGCGCTGGCGTAGCCGGCATAACGATGCCAGAAGAACTGGGGCGCGCCGAACAGGTCCATCACCAGCCCGGTGATAGCCACGTACAAACCGCTCAACAGCAGCACAGCAATGACCAGGTAGTCCACGTCTATCCGTTTCATTTTAGCCTCCTGGGAATCATCTCAATGATTCGGGGTGGGGTAGGGGCGAGGCAACTCGGAGAGCAGGTTGTTTGCTCCGAGACCCTCAATCCGAGTTGCCTCGCCCCTACTTTTTGAGAAGATACCCTCCTGGGAATCATCCCCCTCTGGTGTGAATTGATAGAGAGTTGCTCTGCCGGTCCAGGTTCTGTTGACATTTCACTGGGTTAGTCCAAAAACGCCCCTTCGATACGGCATTCGCTGCGCTCAGCCTACTCAGAATGCGTTTTTGGGCCGATTTCGCATGCTGAGTGCCTTTGCGTATCGAAGCGTACGAATTCGGCAAATGTCAACAGAACCTAGCAAAAAGCCCAGTTCTTGAGATCGCCGGCTCACTTGGAGCCTACCCCCCCAATTAACCATTATAGAAGAAAAGACGTGGGCATTATAGTGAGGAAATTCCTGAAATTTTATGACATGTGCTACTATTTTTATCACTGAAAAGGTGATATAATTACAACTTTGGCCAATGACAAAGGCCCAATGACGAAGAACCAATGACCAATGACCAGTAACAGTTGGCTTGACCGTCAGTCGCGTCGTATGAATAAAGCGCGCCGCCTGCTCCGGCCCGGCGTTGAAGCGGCCAGCGGGGTCTGGGCCGACCTGGGCTGCGGGGAGGGTATCTTCACCGCTGTCCTGCACACCATGCTCGAACCGGGCAGTCAAATCTATGCCGTCGATAAAAACCGGCGCGCTCTGCAAACCCTGCTGCGCAATTTCGATGAGAATTACCCCGAAGCCTCGGTGCAGCCCATCCTGGCCGATTTTACCCATCCCCTGGTCCTGCCGCCACTGGATGGGCTGGTGATGGCCAACTCCCTCCATTTTGTGCGGCAAAAGAGACCGGTTCTGGCCCCACTGGTCAGGCTGCTCAAGCCGGGTGGCCGGTTGATTGTAGTCGAATACAACACCAACCGGGGGAACTACGCCGTTCCCTACCCGTTGGCTGAAGCCGAATTTTTGACCCTGGCCAGGCAGGCCGGTCTGCAACAGGCGCGTATCTTGACCAGGGTTCCGTCTACTTTTCTGGGGGAAATGTATACGGGGATAGGTTTGGCCGTTACCGCACCACGAGGACCGGCCGGTCCGACTGGGCGATGATCTGATGGGCCAGGTCGTCGAGCAGGATACGCCGCCAGCCCTGGCCCCGATGCGCCCCGATGACTACCAGGTCATAATCTTCGCTTCGCGCTTCGGCCAGAATTTCGTCCACCACCAGGCCGTGGCGTACCTTGGGGCGAGGGCGCAGGTTCAATTGGGTCAAAATCTCAATATCTCTTTCAAGTATTTCGCCCTCAGGCGTATGTTCTTTTATCAGTTCCTCGGCTCCAGCCCGCAATTGTCGCCCCCTCACGCCCGGTCCGGCGCTTATCTGCGACATCACGTGTAGAACGGTCACTTCTTCCTCACCCTTGAGCAGATCTGCCAGTTGCGTCGTGAAACGGCTGAGCAGCGAGGGGTTGTCCAGGCCGCTGTCGCACAGCAAAATCCGGTCAACCGGACCAATCTGACTTTTGACGATGACGACCGGGCACGGGGCATGCTCGACCACTCGCTCGGCGGTCGAGCCCAGTAGGAAGCGGGTCATCAGGCGATGGTGCTGTCGCTCACCCACGAGTATCAGGTCGTAACCGTCCTCTTCGGCTTCGCGGATAATCTCCTCGGCCGGATGGCCGATCCGAATCTTGGTCTGTACGTTCGGCAGACGCGTTTCCAGAATCTGCCTGGCCCGGACCAGAATAGCCTCAGCTTGGGAACGATCCGCCTCGTGTCTGATTACGGTCAGCACGGTGGACGCTTTCACGGCGTGGTTTCTTTGCAAAATGTGAGCGCCAAAGCGAAGGGCGACTTCAGAGTGCGATGAGCCACCGGTAGCCATCAAGATGCGCATGTCGGGTTTACCTCCAGAGACTAGACCAACATCAGGACAATCGGTACCACGAAAATGGCCATCATAAACAGGGCCAGGTTTCGATTGCTGGCCGTTATCCATACGACCAGGTCGAGCATCGCCCGCTCATAGCGACGGTAGATCGTGGCCAGAATGACGATGGACACCAGGGTGATGCTGATCATCCCGACCAAAATAATAGTAAAAGCGGACGGGGTGTCGAGCAACACGGCTGCCAACAGGGTGTCGATGAAAGTGGTAATGTTTGCCCCCATAATATAGGGGATCACGTTCTCACGACGGACGAATCCCCGGTTACTCAAGGGCACCAGAATACTGAGCGAAACACTGACCGACATGGAGATGAGCGTAATTGATGCGCCCAGGGCGAACATGACCCACGGCCGGTAGACCAGGCGCGACATCCGGCCCACCTGGCTTTCCTTAACCGTCATTTGTGGCAAACAGCGGTCGAACAGGTTGAAACTCAGCATAATAATACCTAAGCCAACCGGAAAGAGTGACCAGCCGGGCAGAAAGTTGATGAAAACTCCGACAATGGGTTCGAAGATTAAATCGATAACGGAGTTGAGCAGCATACCGGAGCGGAATTGCACCTGATCCAGCACCCCCGTTTCTAAAAGGCCGGCTCCGATAGCCAGACTGACCAGGTAAGTGGTGCCGGTAACCGTCAGTGAGAGCAAGCCCATACTCAAGCTGGCCGTCCGGTCACGCCCGCGCAGCACGTAAATGAAACCTATGAAAAGGACGATGAAGCTAGCGCCCAGGCGACTACCAATAATCATAGCAAAAGCGCCCAATCTGTCAACTACCCCAGCATCGAAAAAGGTCAACGCTGCCGCAGCCACCGGTGATCCACTCATAATGATATAAGCAAACAGCCAACCAAAGCCGAGACTGTTAGCCCCATTGGTGACGGCAAACAGGTTGCGAACCAGCGGAGCTATACCGCGTGCTCCCTCTTTCATTACCATAATGGCCAGGATAAATAGGAACAGGCTGGCTGTAAAGAGACCAATCTTGTCTACATGACCTCGTTCCCACACCGTCCGGCTTACCCCGGCCAGGTTAATTGATCTGGATGTTGGCCAGGTCAGTTCAGGGCTGTCTGGCACGAAGACAATTGAGTCTGAGTCAAATGAATCTGGCATCTTATCCTCCTCTCGTTTCTAACAACCGGGGCCCGGTCGATTCCAGGTCGAGACGGGGCTCAATTTCCGTTTGCCACAAAATTTCCACCAGGTCAGCGTAAGCTTGTGACCACCCCCCCAACGTCTCTACGGTGAACGGTTGGCCCAGAGCGGGGAAAGTTTCCTCTTCCAGATTGACCGGTCGCAGGTGGTAACGGGTGAAAATCTGTTGGCCGGTATCGCTCAGGAGAAACTTGACGAAATCACGGGCCACGGAGCGTTCGGCTGGCGTCACATTATCATCCACGATTACGACCACGTGCTGGGCGATAATAGTACGTGGTGGCACAACGATCTCCAGGGGAACATCCCGCGCCAGAGCCAGGCGGGCGTCCTGTTCGTAAGTCACCAGGGCATCGCCGGCCCCTAATTCAAATAAGGTCAGTGTCGCCCGGGCTGAGGGGCCCAGCAGCCGCACATTCTGCCAGATGGCCTTGAGTTGAGCTTGGGCTGCTGCCTGGTGTCCGGTTTCCAGTAATGTACTGCCATACTCGGCCAGCACGGCCCAGTCGCCGGCCCCGGAACTGCGTGGATCGGCGTGGAGCAAGCGCAGGTCGGGTTGGGCCAGGTCACCAAAATCATTGATCCGGGCCGGGTTGCCGGGCCGGGTGACGATGACCATTGGCGTATAACTGACTACGACCGGTTGGGTTTCCCATTGCACCCGCCGTCCGAGCTTGAGCCAGTTCACGTGTTGTTCGTTGCTAAGCAGGGCTACGTCGGCCGGAGCACCCAGGTTGATCTGCCCTGCCAGCGTGCCCGACGGCCCGAACACCCCCTCGATGGTCAGGTTACGCCCCGTCTCAGTCTCCCATACCTGCTCGAAGGCCGGGAAGATGCCCTGGGTCAGCACCTCCTCCTGGGTACTGAAAGCGTACACAACTAACCTGACCGGGCCGTGAGCGTTGACCAGGATAGCCCGTCCCCCGTAGAAGGCTATTATGATTAATAGCACCACGCCCAGGCTCCAACTCACCAGATGGCGACAATTCCTATCTCGGATAGAGCTAAACATTGACTGGATCACCTTTCTTCGGCTCATATAACCGCTACCCGAAAATTTAAAGAGGACACCTCTGATAGTCCTTTGTTGTTTCAGCATCCCTTATCCGATATCCCCGGCCAGGTAGGCCCGGGTACGCTCATCACGGGGCGTCCTGAATATCTGGGTGGCTGGACCAGATTCCACCAACTCCCCCAGCCACAAAAAGATCACATAATCGGCCAGGCGGCGTGCCTGCCGCAAGAGGTGGGTAACCACGACAATCGTCATCCGCTCTTTGAGTGCCAGGAGTTGGGCCTCGATGCGTTGCGCCGAAATTGGGTCCAGGGCCGAAGTAGGTTCGTCACACAGGAGCGCCTCCGGTTCCACGGCCAGGGCCCGGGCCAAACACAGCCGCTGCTGCTGACCGGTGGAGAGGCGTGAGGCCGGCGCTTGTAGCCGATCTTGCACTTCCTCCCACAAACCGGCCGCCCGCAGATGGCGTTCCACAATTTGATCCGTATGACGACGGCCATTCCGCCGGTTATGGATACGAGGCCCATAGGCTACGTTGTCGTAGATGGACATAGGTAGGGGAAAAGGCTTGGAGGCCAGTAACCCGACCCGGGTGCGCACCTGGGTCACGTCCACCCCGCTGTTGTAGATATTAGCTCCGTCCAGCAAAACTTGGCCCGTGACGCGTACGCCGTCAGTCTCCTCTAAAAGGCGATTCAGACTCTTCAACAAGGTAGTTTTGCCACAACCTGAAGGGCCGATAATGGCCGTGATACCTCGGGCCGGGATCTCGGCGGTGATGTTCTTCAGGGCTTGATGAGAGCCATACCAAATGTTCAGATTTTGAAACTGCATATGGGGTTGCCACATATTTTTCATCTCCTAACGAATTATGTGCGTTGTCAGTCGCCCGGCCAGGCGTCGCGAGAGCAGGCTAAGGGTCAGTACAATAACGGTCAACACCAGGGCCGAGGCGTAAGCTCGCTCCTGCACTGCCGGAAAAGGCGTACCAAGTTGAAAGAAGATGGCTAACGGCAGTGAGGCAGCCGGACTCAAGAGGGAATCGGGCAGACGGTCGGTGTAGCCGGCCGTGAAGAGAACCGAAGCTGCGTCCCCAATGCCCCGGCCAAAGGCCAGCAATACGGCCGTCAGGAGCCCCGGGGCCGTCTGGCGCACGATCACTTTGAAGGCCGTCTCCAAGCGAGTAGCCCCCAGGGCATAAGACGCCTCCTTTAGCGCGCCAGGAACCAAGGCGATGGCTTCGTCCATCCCCCTGGTCATGATAGGCAGTTCCAGCAGGGCCAGGGCGATAATGCCTCCCAGCAGGGAAGCGCGCATCCCCAGCCAGATCATCAGAATGAAACCGAAAGCCCCATAAACGATGCTGGGCACGCCCCACAGTACGTCCAAGACCAGGCGAGCCAGTTCGGCATAGCGGGAGCGAGCCGCGTACAGTTGCAGGTAGAGGGCAATAGGCAGACTGGCTGCCATAGCCAGCACCGTCGCCCCCCCGGCCAGGTAGAGAGAGCCGACAATGGCGTTCAGAATGCCGCCCTCCTTACCCAGGTAAAATCCCCCCTTGGGTGTTTGGGTCAGCATGGCCAGGTTTAAGGCTGGTAACCCCCGCCAGAGTACCGTGTCCAGAATAAGAACCAGGCTACCCAACACAATCACAGTCGAGCCAATCATCAGAATTTTGAAGAAAAATTCTTCCAGTTTGCGTCTAGGCATATTTGTCTCTCCTATCCAGCCCGGGCCAGATGCATTAGCATCAGTCGTGAAACGATGTTAAAAGTCAGCACAACCAGCAGCAAAATCAAAGCGGCTCCCAGCAGGGCGGCATCGTACAAGGGGATTGACATCATCTCCCCGTAGTTGTTGGCAATGAGAGCAGTCAAAGGATAAGCGGCATCGAAAATGGAGTGGGGCACCTGGACGACGTTGCCCACTACCATCAGCACCGCCATCGTCTCGCCGAAGGCCCGGGAGAAACCCAGCACCACAGCGGCTATGACCCCTGGCAAAGACTGACGCAGGACGACGTGTTTGATCGTCTGCCAGCGGGTGGCCCCCAACGCCAACGACGCCTCCCGCAATCCCTGGGGCACAGCCCGAATCACCTCCTCGGCCACGGCGATCATAATCGGAAAGACCATCACTGCCAGGACCAAGCTCCCGGCCAGGATGCCGTAACCGGTGGGATTGTCAACACGAAACAGGGGAATGAACCCCAACCAACGCCCCATAGCCAGGGCCACAATATGCTCCACGAAGGGGACCACAGTCAGCACCCCCCATATGCCATAGACCACCGAAGGGATACCTGCCAGCAAGTCAATGAGTGGCTTGGTCAGGGCGCGGACCCGGGCCGAGGCATACTCGGCCAGATAAATAGCCGTCAATAGTGAGGGCGGGACGGCGATGACCATGGTTACGGCTGTGACCCATAGCGTGCCCACGATGAAAGGATAGAAGCCGAAGGCTCCTTTGAGGGGCTGCCAGGTGGTTGAGAGCAACAGTTCCCCCAGAGAGGTGACGGCCAGGATGGGCCAGGCCCGCAGGAAGAGGGTCAGGGTCATTAACAGAAGGAGTAGCCCCGCCGACAGAGTCAGCAGAGCCATGAACTGCCTGGCCAGCCGGTCCTTGGCCAATCGACCTAATCCAAAGGGAATGGGTTGCCTTTCCCCCCACCGTCTATATCGAATAGATCCTAAAGCTTTTTCCATATTTCACCCCACTTTTTTAGTCAAGCTTTTTTAGTTCCGTCTCAAGCTGCTGGCCGGTCAGGGGGATATATCCCGCCTCATTCACGTACTGTTGTCCGTCGGTCAAAACCCACCTGATGAATTCTTTGACCAGTCCGGCCGGTTGACCTTTGGTGACCAGGTTGAGATTACGGGCCGGCGGTGAAGGATAGTGATCTGTAGCCACAGCGTTGACCGCCTGCTCCTTGGTATCGTAAAGTTCCTCCGGGTCTGCCCGGCCGTTGCCATTAACGTCAAGCGGGACCGCATACGCCCCGGCCACTGCCTTCCCCGTCTCGGCATCGAAGGCATAGTTCAGATTGTTGTAGCCAATACCCAAGGGGTCCTTGATCACCGCCTCCAACAGACCGGGGTCGCCGTAAACTCCCGTTCCCAGCAGATCTTCCTGACTCTGGCCCAGGTACGCGGCAAAGGTGGCTGGCGCGCCGGCCGCATCAGAGCGGGTGAAAACGTGGATGGGATCCGTTATCTCGGGCCGGCCCACCACCTGTCCCCAGGTGGTAATCTCGCCAGTGATATAGATGCCGACGAGTGTCTCTTGAGTCACTGCCTGCTGGTGTAACTCCTCCCAGACAGGGTTCTTGTCGTTGACGGTCAGGAAGACGGCGTCCTTGGTGACAGAAACCCAAAAAGCGCCCTTCTCGATCTCGGCCGGGTAGATCTCTCGGGAAACCATGCCGATATCCACCGCATTGGCCAGAGCATCGGCCATCCCTTTACCCGCTCCGCCGGCCGAGATATCGAACCGGACGTTGGGGTGGAATTTCTGGAACTCCTCACCCCAGCGGACCATTATAGGGTAGAGAGCCCATGCGCCGGAGACGGTAATGGTACCCTCTCCCTGGGCTCCACTGGCTGGCTGGTTGCAACTGGTGGCCATAAAAACCAGCACGAACAGAGTGAATAATAATATTGACCAATTTTGCTTTTTCATTTTAAAGTTTTCCTCCTGTAGGCAGGAAGGCCGCAGACAATTCTGCGGCCTTCTGGATAGCAGACTTGTCCCTTCCAATGCCGGCGGGGTTAGCTGACGGATTAGGGCAGGAAGGTGCCCCTCTCGTTGTGGCGAGATACACCCTATAAGTAAGTAAGTTGGGTCCCCCGCTCGATCTAGTACCCAGGCGCGATGCGCTTCAGATCGATTAGGCGGCAAACATCTATGTCCTTATGCAGTTGTTGATTTCGCAATTAGCACGGGTCGATCGATCCAGTGCAGTAATGGGCTGACCAACTCGCCCAGTAGCCGCCGTAGCCACCAGTCATCAGGGTCAGTCGCAATAACAATGAGGTCATAGTTCTCTTCGGCTACCTCAGATTCAATTTGCCAGTCCGGCGTTCCCTGGCGGAATCGCAACTTGCCCTCGATCTCCCAATTGACCAGCCGCCGGGCTATCCGTCGCAACTGCCGCCCCAAAGGGGTGTCTGTGGTCAGCCAGTCGGCTACCCCGTGCGGCATATGGGTGGTGGCTCGTTGGCACATAGCCGACATAGCCGGGACTACGGCCAGAACGGTGACGGCAGCCCGGCTCGGCTGAGCCAGGCGGACCATCCAATCCACAGCCATATCGTCCAGCCCCTGGCCCCTGGTTACAAAAAGGATTTTTCTGAGCGGCCAGCGCGGCCGCCGGGCGATCAGGACCGAGGTCGGTACCCGTTCCGCCGCCTGACAACCCATTGGGCCTGAGAGCAACCGTCTGATCAGAGATTGGTCCGGTTCCCCAAAGATAACCAAAGCATGGTCACAGCTTGCCTGGACCAAATCGTCAAGGCTCGCCTCTTTTTTGGTCTCTGTTTGCAAGTAATTCAGTTGTCCCCCCAATAGATCACTCAGGTATTGAGCGTAGCTTTGCACTTCGCCGGCGATGGGACTGGCCTGGTGATAAACCAGCAGGCGCAATGTATCCTTGGTTTCCTGGGGCCAGACCTCAGCCAGTAGCTTATCGATGGCGGTCGAGTCGCCCTGCACGACATATGGCTCCGTCCCCAGGGCAGTGGCGATGGCCTCACGGGCTGTCCGATTATCGGGATCGGCCATGGCGACCGTGATGTCGCCGTTATCTTTGGCCACCGGCAGAGCATGATAACGGAAGGCCAGGCCAGGCGGCAGGCGTCGCGCCAGCCTCCGATTGACCACCAGTTTATCGAGGGTCAGGTGTTGAGTTGCATGAGAACCAAAAACCTTCATAAATATCACCTCCTACTCCTATTACTACTACTTGGTCGTTCGTCGCTATTTTTATAATAGCCGATGCGCATTTGCCAGGTAGCCACAAAAGTATCCTGTGTGCCTGACCTGATTGAGAATTCCCTGGCGAGTTAGAGGATCTTCAAAGGTTTGGGTCAAATATTGAAGAGAGGATCTGATATCTGGATCAAGATGCAGCTTAAAGCGACCTTTATGACAGTCCACCAGACCGACTCTGCGCAGATCGGTGATAATTTCATCCATCAGTGGTTCATTACCCAGATATAAGTGCGTGGCAAACTCCTGGCTGGTCGCGCTCAAGTCGGGGTGTTGGTGTAGAAACAGCAGGAGGCGTAGCTTTTGGAATGAATCAACGTGCTTAACCCGAATGAATTGGGCTACGATATCATTCATCACCAGCCTCCAATAAGTTCATTCTGTAGAATTTTCTTTTCTGCACTTCGCAAGTTGCTAACTTGTCAACGGTGCTGCGGGCAAGTTGGCAACTTGCCCTACATAATTTAAACGCAATACCCGTGAATGAAACTTCATATCTGTGGTAACTCCATCCTGCTTGTTAAATCTGGAGATGGCCATATGATTTTGAGTTCTTGTTCAATATTGCGCTTTTCAGATTTATGCTTTTGGCTTTTT
>DAOUMU010000266.1:0-77558 GCA_034409055.1 Anaerolineae bacterium | reverse complement strand
TTTTCGCCACTTGTTTTGCTGAAAATTTTAAATCGACCCGCTTACGCGGGGAACAGGGTGAGGTTGACTTATCGCCACCTTGAGCTTGTGCCCCTACCTCTCTGGTCCTCTTATTTCAGAATTCCAGGAGCACAGAATCCAGAAGCTCAAATGGGGGAGACCAGCCGACAACCGTCGAAGTCGTCCCTGACGCCCGGGTGATTCCTGCGGCGGCGGGCACAACGGGCACTGCCCCTACCGCTGCTCCAGGACCCGCCCCGCAGCACCCGGACTCGCGTTCCTTGAAGATAATCCCCTAACCATTCATCTTCTTTGACCTCGTAAGGATAACTCTTGCCCCATTTCGTGGCACACCAATCCCAGACATTACCGGCCATGTCCGCAACACCATAATTGCTATCCCCGGCCGGAGAATACTGTCCGACGGGTGTGGTTCGACCCGGACCTTTCTCCCTACTGTTACACCGGTTTGGGTACCACCTGTTTCCCCAGGGCCACAGATTGCCAGCCGGCCCCCCGGCTGCTTTTTCCCACTCCGCTTCGGTGGGCAGGCGGTAAAGGCGACCGGTGATTTTCGTCAGCCAGCGACAGTAAGCCACACATTCGTACCAACTGACCCCAACCACCGGACAGTTGGCCCGGTTCCACCGTTCATCTGTCCAAAAGCGCGGTTGGGTCCATTCCCCCCTCTCTTTGGCCTGCCAGCCGGCCTCCGTCCAGAACTCCCGCCGGCGGTAGCCCCCATCCTTGATAAAACGGGTATATTCGGCGTTGGTCAGCGGGTAGCGGCCAATGGCATATGTTGGTAGATAGACCCGGTGGGACGGTGTCTCATCTTTCATCCAATCTTGCCATACTACTCCGGCCATTTCCAGCGTGAGACGGTCGGTACCCATCCAGAACTTTCCAGCCGGAATGAGCACCATGTCCGGCTCTTCGGGGTGGCGTTTGGTCCATTTTCGCGGTTTAGAGGCCGGTTTCTCTGTTTCATTGACTTGCTGCACGCTCACCTGCTGCTCACTATCAGCAGCTAGGCGATGAAGCAGGGTCGATAGGGTAGATTCTTTACCGCTCAAGAGTTGAGTCACTATGTAAATGCCGGCCAGACTATGGAGTGATACGGCTCGTCCGGCACGGGCCTCGCGGGTCATTGTTTGCCACAACCCGCTCAAAACCTGGGCTGTCAACCCATCAGGCTCGGTGAATAGCTGCCATTTCTCCCGGCCCACCTCGACCAGGAACTGCTTGGCCTCCGTTTGCAGAGAGCGTTCTTCTCGTTGGAAATACAGGCCGGTCACCTTCTCCCTTTCCTCACTGGCTGCCTGGTACTCAATGTGACGCACCGACACCCAACGCCAGCCCTGCACCATCACCAGATAGTCGCTGTGACTCACGCCCGCTTCAACTTCAGCCGGAGGCAGCGTTGCCTCGCCCACTTCCACGTTGAAGGCTAACATCGGATGGCTCAGGATGTCAGCAACTCTCTCCCGCTCGACGCTCAAATCTTGGCCGTGGCAACTCAGGTAAATCTGGGGAGGATGAGGCAAGTTGGTACTCACCTCGGCAGTTACGTAGCCAGCCAGAGCCAATATCTCCTGGCGCAGGTGAGGACTCAAACCGGGAATAAGGTCCAGGATTTTTTCCAACTTTTCCTGCTGCGGATGTGTCTCACCCTTGAGCCAGCGACCGATGGTCGCTCTGTCTATTTCGCTCTCTTTGGCCAGACGATACGGTGTCACACCAAAAATCTTGAATAAAGCGTTCAAGACAGAGGCTAATTGCTGTTTCTTTTCCATCGTTGCAGCCCGATCCAATGCCTCTCGGACTGACAATGGGGATTTCTCGCCGGCTGGAGCAGACACTTCTGCCAGATTGGGCTCGATATCCTTTTCACCAACTTCGTCAGGTCCAACTTCTTCTGGCTCCGGGCCGGCAGGAGATGAGTCAGCCACATCCGTTTCGTCTCGATCGACCGAACTATCTCGCAAGGCGCGGATTGCCTCTCCCAAACTTTTGCCCAGCTTGGGGAGCTTTGATACACCGAAGACTAAGATAACGATAATGAGAATAACGATCCATTCTGTTTGGCCAATATTAAACATAGTGACCTCTTTAACCACAATAACCAGAAATTATATCGTGCAACGTATTTGCAACGTTTCTTCTCCTGACACGCACCGTCTTTTTATGATAAAAAGAGAGTAATGGATGGCCATCCGATTATTCAAATGCTAGTCCCAATTATCAACTCAAAGGAGACGTAACAATGAGCAAACAACAAGAGAAAACCAAGAAGTGAAAGTTCAACCCAAACAAACAACTGTTGGCCCTTTTAATCCTGACCGTTGCCCTGATCTTACTCACCTTGATCCTCACCAGTGGTCAAGCCGGGTTGGTCGTGCTGTCAGTTACGATCATTCTGACTGTTTTGATCCTATCCGTCACCGGTCACCCGGAACTGCTGCCTGGTACATTGAGAGCTATCTTGAGCGAAATACGGCGTATTATGCGTCCGTAGTTAGCCACATGATATATACTGCCAACGGGCATAAAGTAACATTTTATGGGACGCAGATTTTCGCTGATAAACGCTGATAAATTAGGATAAATCTGCGAAAATCTGCGTTAATCTGCGTCCTATTTAAGTATGTCAAATTGTTACTTTGTGGCCGTGTTAAGTATAGCCAATATCCGCTAATCCGTTACCCATCCGTTTACCGATTGGGCACCCACCCCTACCGATCCGTTCATCGATACCGTGCTTGATGGGTCGGCACAAACGGCATTGCTGGGCCGCTGCCTCTGGGAGAATAAGCTTCACTCAGCGAACATTTCTGCCAGAACCTGCAATACCTTTCTCTGGCTGGTTATACTCACCTGTCCTAACCGCTTGATCAACCGTATTTTGTCCACCGTCCGCAATTGATCCAAAATAATATAATTACATTCGATTTCAATTGCAAACCAAGATGACAAATATACAATATTGTCGCCTTCATTACCCGACATTAGAAATCAGAAACCAGGTTTTTCGCTGGCTGAGGCATTTTTGGTCCTCCAGAATGCTCAAAAAGCAACGATTAGCTTGGTTCAGACGACAAAAAACCTGGTTTCTCTCTTCGTGTCGGGTAGTGAATTGTCGCCAAGCAATTTCGACATCCGGTGCCTGATGAACCGGTAAGGCTGCGGCCAAAAGGCGCGAGGCTAACCCACAGGGCAGGGCCGTCGCGCGAAGAGAGCAAGCCGCAGGCCAATGAGGATGTTGAAACGCCCTCCTGTGGCCGAATTCTAGCCCGAATGGGCTTTGCTCTTTCAGCACGGGGCTTCAGTCCCGTGCTTTCTGGGCAACACTTCAACTCGCAGCTAAAACTCAAGGACAGGCCAGCGGCTGGAAGGGTTGCTCAAGGGTGAGCCAGGTTTCGGCCGGGGAACCGGGGACCTGTCGCTTCAACTGGTACTGACCGTTCCGGTCGGCTCGATAGAGCAGCCCCCCATCGGCACAAAAGACAGGGGTGGTAAATTGTTCCCCGGCGGTCGCCTCGGCCACGGTCAGGCCAGGCCACCAGTAAGCGGGTGGGACGCAACATGTCAGCCTCGGCCAAGGGACCGGTTAATATCGCCAGGCGGGGCTGAGCCAGGTAGGGGGACCAGATGGCCGGCCCCAGCCCCTGGCCCTCCTCAAGCCGGATCAGGGTAGTTTCTGCCAACTTGTCCATACTCAGCAGATCCAGCCGGTACGGTGGGTCAAAAAGATTGTTGGCCCCCATTAGATAGGCCAGCCAGTTACCATCAGGACTCAGTTGGCGGGCCCGGATGGGGTGAATATATATTTTAAGGCGGCTCATGCCGCCGGAGAGTGGATCGATCAAACCGGTGCTGGTGGTCCCCATCCAGGATTTGACAAAGACCAGTTGCCCGGTTTGGACGTGCCAGCCGGTAAAGGACACGGATATCTCCGATTGGCTAATGGGCTGGAGCGACAGGGTCTCGTTTGTCTCATAGATGTGGTGTCCCTCTTTACCCGGCCTGGGGCTGAAGAACATCAGGTCTTGCCGGTCTGCCCGCCAGACCCATCTCATGGGGGGCGGCGGCCCTAGCCATTGGCCGGTGACCCCTATTGTAGGTTCATAGTGGACAAACCAGGTGCGATCACACTGGGGTAAATCGAGGCTAAACAGGAAGTGAACCGAGCCTCCGGCAGCGATTGGCAGCGGTTCGACCTGGAGCGTTGCGCTCAACGTCGTCAGCGGTTGGATTGTCCCGTTTCGATGTAAGGCCACCAGGGCTTGCGGCACAAATAGTTCGCTGGGCATGAGATAAAAGCGGGTGTTGGGAAAGACCTGCTCCATGGCCAGTTCCTGCTCATCAGGGGACTGGCCTGCCAGAAGATAGGCGATGGTGTCTGGGGGGGCCGAGGCAATGATTAGCTGGACAGGGTCACCAGTCCGGCCATCAGCAGGAGGATAATCGTACCGGTAACCAGGAACCCGCGTTGGTACGAACGGGAGGGGGGTGGCCTCTCCGGTGGTGGGTCGGGGAAATCGTCGCTATCGGCAATAATTTCCCAGTCGGTCATATGGTGGCTGTCCTACTCGTTGCCTTGCACTGAACCTTTGTTCAACATAATAATCTCTTGGTAGCCGATCCATCTCTTTGTCATTACTGCTTACCCCGCGCCGCGAGTTGAATACAGAATACCGTCAATTTCATGCAATACCTCACTAAGATCAGGCGGCTGGGTAGCAACAGTGGCATCACCTACATGTTTATGATGAGGGTGTGTCTCAATTTCAGGATGATGCGGTACATTATCGTAACGAAAAATTAGTATACCATCCGATTGCTGATAATGATAAACATAGCGAGATTTAATAATGGTGTAGCGTTCGACAACCAGCTTCTCTACAATCTGGAGTTGCGAGCCATTGTAGAAACGTAATCGAGCATAGAATTCACTCACCCGCCCCGGCCTGTCAGAGCGGTCGAAAATTTCCATCTCCTCAACTTCAATCTCGCCACGAGACAAAATTGTATCTTGCAATCGGGCAAGATAACGGTGTAGACGGGTCATCAAACCATCACCGGTAGAGCATATTGCGATAGCAGTTCAAAAATGTGTTCTAGGTCAGCTTTCATTTCCTGATAGATTTCATATTTGTTAGCCCAACGAATAAAATCGATGTTATCGCCCATCTTACCTTGCTGAAAACGAGCAAAAAACTCTGCGGAGTCTAGTTTGTATTGATATTCCAGTTGGGTTAAGTCTCTAATAATTTGGATAAAATCGTCCAGTGGTGAAGCGTTTTCGAGGGCCTTTTGCAATTCGCGCCTCAGCGCCTGACCGGATGGGGGCATAGTTTGTTGGGTAAATTTTACAGTTGACACTAACTACCTCCTGAAATTGCCGTTTTTTTCTTAAATTGGTTTATGAGTGTCTGTTCAGCCGTCATAGTCTCGCTTCCGAACAAAATTTTTAGTGACACCCGTGTTCTCTTGATTATATCCCATCTGGTTTCAAAATCAATCTCCGCCTCCCTGTGAGACAGCAGCCTCGACTCCAAAGCTAATAAATGGCAGAGACATTACAACTCGCCCCAAAACTGAAACGCGCCCTCGCTTGAGGCTGGCCTCGAAGGCGGTCAAGGTACTGTCGTGACCCTGCCATACTCTTTTGTTAGGGAGTTCCGAAATTTAAATCATCCCAAAACTTTCGGCGGCGTGAAGCGTAAACCCACAGGGCAAGTGACGTGAAACGTGAGGGTTTATGGCATAAAAACATCACGTTTCACGCTACGTCACTGCCCTGTGGGTTTACGGAGTTGGGACAATTACCCGCCTGTACCCACAGGACACAGGCGGGCACAGGTATTTTTTCGGAACTGCCTTATCTAGCTGGACTAACCTCGCGCCTGTTTAATCCAGGTCAAAACCTGAGAGACCTTCTTTGAAATTGCCTCAAAGTCCCCTGCCGCGACCAGGTCCTTGGTAATCAGCTTTGAGCCCATCCCGACGCAAGCCACGCCTGCCTTGAACCAGGCATTAATGCTTTCCTCAGTAGCATCCACCCCACCGGTTGGCATGATGCGTGTCCAGGGGCAAGGCCCCAGCACTGACTTTACGAATCCCGGCCCTCCCACCGAGCTACCCGGAAAAATCTTGACAATCTCCACTCCGAGCTCTTCGGCGTAAGATATTTCAGAAGCGCTGCCACACCCAGGCATATAAGCCACTTTTCTTCGATTACATAATCTGGCAACAGCTTCATTGAGAACAGGACCAACCACAAAATTAGTTCCATAGGCGATATACAGGGCCGCCGTTGGTTCGTCGATAACTGAGCCAACGCCCAGAATAATCTCTGGATGTGATCTGCTCATGTATTGCGACAGTTCCCTAAAAACCTCCGGCGCAAAATCGCCCCGATTGGTGAACTCTACCACTTTGGCCCCTCCGCCAGCACAGGCTTTCACGATGTTCTTTGTTATTTCTACATCGGCATTATAAAAAACCGGCACCAGTCCGGTATCGATGATGGTGTTTAAGACTTCAAGTCTGCTGAATCTCGCCATTTTTTCAATGTCCTTTCTGGATTATTCAACGTGAGACACGTCCAGAGACGTCGCCACCCATTAGCTTCTCGACCTCGGCCACAGTTACCATATTAAAATCGCCAAAGATCGAATGTTTCAGGCAAGAAGCGGCCACGGCAAAATTGAGCGATTTTTGTCGATCACTCCCGTAAGCACGTAAACCGTAAATCAACCCGCCCATAAATGCGTCGCCACCCCCGACTCGATCCACAATGTGGGTTATGTCGTAAGTTGGACCAACATAAAACGCTCCTTCGTCCCACAGCACCCCCGACCAACTGTTGTGGCTGGCTGAAATCGAGCCACGCAGGGTGATAGCAATAGTCTTCAGGTTGGGAAAGCTTTTCGCCAGCTCTTCACACACGTAGCGATACTTGTCGGCCTCTACTTGGCCCGCAATGACATCAGTTTCAGGTGCTTTGATACCAAACACTTTGTCGGCATCCTCCTCGTTCCCGATAGCCACGTCGCAGTAGGGTACTAGCTCAGACATTACCTCGCCGGCTTGTTTGCCCCACTTCCAGAGCTTCTTGCGATAGTTCAGGTCGCAGGACACGGTCAGTCCCATATCTTTTGCCACCTGGACTGCCTCCTGACAAACGTTGGCTGCTCCGGCCGAGATGGCAGGGGTGATACCGGTCCAGTGGAACCAGTCCGCGTCGGCGAAGGCACTCTGCCAGTCAATCATTCCGCGTTCAATGGTGGCCAGGGCTGAGTTGGCCCGGTCGTAGATGACTTTGCTGCCGCGCTGTATAGCCCCCATCTCTAAAAAATAGATACCCAGCCGGTCACCGCTGTGCACGATTTTGTCTACGCCAATGCCGTACTGACGCAGGAACTGAATGCAGGCTTCGCCCAAATCGTTGTCAGGCACACGGGTAACATAATCCACCGGTACCCTAAAATTAGCCAGCGACGCAGCCACGTTGGCCTCACCACCACCGAAAATTACGTCAAACGAGCGTGTTTGTCCAAACCGTAAAAATCCCGGCGGGGAAAGCCGCATCATAATTTCTCCAAAAGTAACTACTTTCTTTGACATCATTTAAGCCTCCTAAGCACTTTTTGCTACCGGATACTTTTTACATTCTGGGCGAGAGCATCGGCCCGGTCAATATCGCCTTGGCCAACCCGCTCAGTGATGAGGAGCCGTGGTACATTATCAGTGAAGCCCCCACTGACCTGACCACTCTGGATGAATACGCTTTGCGGTTTGACGTTGAAATAGTCTTTACGCAAATGGCAAAAGCGAGATTCTTCGCCTTTGGCGGTGGTTGGAATTACATAGCGGATTTCTACATTGCCGTCGTCAACAATGACCCGGTCAATCAACAATTCTACCAGTTGCCTGCGTTGGGCAAAGTCAAGCTGGTCCAAAGTTGGTTGAAGGCGCTGACAAAAATCTTGGATGTGAGTCGCCAATTTGGCTGTATTGATCTGCCGCTGCGCCTGAAGTTCAAGTTGACGCAGTTGTTGGCTCAAGCCATGCTGGGTTTGGCTCAACTCTTGTCGCTTGCGCTCAAACTCATCCCGACTAATAATCTCAGCCAGGAACACTTCCAACAAACGGGCTTGTTGACGGTCAAGTTGGGTCAGCGCTGCTTTAACCGTCTGGCGACGAGATTGGAGGGCTTGAGGCAACCATTCGCCAGCTTGGGCTCGTTCCAACTCGTGGGTGATCAAATCTGGGTCAGTTAAAATGGCACACAGGTCTTGCCAAACCAGTTGGTCGAGCGTTTTGGCTGGTGCATATCTGGCGATGCAACGTTCATCTTTGGCCGCTCGTAAGGCATCAGTCCGACCTTTACAAACATAATAGGGATAGTCTGGACGAACACAGCGACCCGTACAAGCTAACCGACACTGGGCACAACTGACTAAGCCTCGTAAGAGATAGTCGTAACTGTGATTATTACGGCGAGCCATCTGTTTATTTTGGTCTAAACGCTGTTGGGCCAACTCGAACGTCTCCTGATGGATCAGGGCTGGCACCGTGACCGGGATCCATTCTTCAGGCGGAGCCGGTTGGATGCTCTGACCTGGTCCAATGGGCTGTAAAGCTGATTTGCGGTGCTGGGCCGGAGCCGGACGAGTGCGGCCACTGTAGGCTGTGCCCATATAAGCCGGATTGCGTAGAATACCTCG
The DNA here is from genome assembly GCA_034409055.1 of Anaerolineae bacterium. GTDB lineage: Bacteria > Chloroflexota > Anaerolineae > 4572-78 > J111 > DAOUMU01. The sequence continues at coordinate 68,823 of DAOUMU010000266.1, read as the reverse complement.
AATGGTGGCTACATTCCAGCGAGGCCCCCCTTTTGGCGTTGGCACTTGGTCATCAGTCAGTTTTTTGGCCATCCAGTAGAGCGAAACGCTCTGTTGAGGGTCAGTATACCAGGCAAACATCTGGACCACCACCCCTGCTTTGACCGGGTCAATGCGTAACCGACTGGGGTCACGCGGCCGCTCTGGGTCCATGATGTATCCATAGGGAGCGGTTGTCCAGGGAAGTAAGGTGCCACTGTGTAATTTGGCTTGACGGCCTCGTCGCATCCGGTCAGCGATCAGATTGCGTTCATACTCGGCCACCGCTCCCCGGATTTGAAGTAAGAGTTGGTCGTGGGGGTCGTCGCTGTCCATGGGACGCTCCAAAAACTCAACTTGACAGCCCAACTGCTTCAGTTCTTCAATCAGTAGGACTTGATGCACATACTGACGTGACAGCCGATCAGGAGCCGTAATCAAAACCAACTCAAAAGCTCCCATGGCAGCCTGGTCCCTGAGCCGGTCCAAACCCGGTCGGCTCAGTTTGGCGCCACTATAACCATCATCGCGGTAGATATGCTCTTGGGCCAAATGCCAACTTGGCTGGGCCGCCACAGCGGCTTGTAACCGCTCCAGTTGCTGTTCAATGGTTTGACTTTGTTGTTGCCGATTGGTCGAGACTCGAACATATAGGGCCACGTCCATTTTGATATTCCTCCTGTCTGGGTATTTCACTAAGTTTTGAACCTGTTTCCTGTTCCATCGCCCAGCGCACCAGGAACTGGTAGGCGTAATCCCACCGACGTTGACCATCGAGGCGGGCGACGGTAGTCCGATGGACTATCCACTTTGATTTCATCAAATCTCCTCCGTCATATGGCCATTATCAGAGGAGTCTAGCATGCGTGTCAAATTTAATCTCTCAGGCGCAAGGGCCGTCGCCACCACGACAGTTGCAGTTCGCCCCATCGGGTCAGGCAGAATTTGTCATTTGTGATTATACCATTGAAGAAACCTTTCTGGATGATAAGTCAAACGGTTTTCAAGTCGAGGCCACCAAGTTGGATGATGCCCCAGCGATTGCCCGGCTGTTTTTGGTCTTGGCCGTGGCCACCCTCCACTTCACCAGTGTTGGCGTTGTGGTGGTCAGACGAAAAACCCGTCGTTGGGTAGATACTCATTGGGACCGAGGCATGAGCTATTTGAAAATCGGCTGGTGGTAGCTACGGCAACAATTTCGTAAGAATTGGCCTGTTTTGCCTCCTTTTGGGCTTGATCCTGAACCTGATCCTGAACCAGCGATGGCTTCCCGCCGGCAGGCTGCTCAACCTAAGCGGCAGTGGGTTGTTTCCTGTTTTGGTCTGCCCTAAATCCAGGGCTGGCAATTGTTAAATTTGTCAGCCAAGCAGGGGTAGGCCAGCCTGAACGTTTACCCCAAAAGATTGTTTCGCCAACTGAGTTGATCTGGTGTATAATACAAAAAGGCAAGAGCATAGAGCCAGACCCGGGAAAAATATGCCGGGTATGCTTTATGTGCTTTGCCGGTTTAGGGAGATACCGCCGCACTGCCAAGTTAGCCGGTATCTCCTTATTTTTTGTCTCTTTTTTTCTAGTTTAGTAACATTGGCATCAACCAAACGACTACAAAGACGTAGGTATAACTATTCTGCCCTGTCTTAACAATTTGGTGACTCTCCGGGAAAACTATTTTTCGATTTATGGAACCCGGTCAGGCTGTCATCATTTTGATCTTTTGGGGTTGATTTTGCGGGTTCGTCTAAGTAGCCAAGGGCCTGCGAAATATGCCGGGCAGTCTCGACGACTTGCATGGCTATAGAACTACCAAGAAGCGGCACAGGCATGCGGGTGTCTGGGCCAGAAATGCTCACGGCGGCGATTACCGTGCCAGTTCTGTCCCGGATTGGCGCTCCAATACAGCGTACACCGGGCTCAAATTCCCCGTTATCGACGGCATAGCCCCGAGAACGGATTTCACGTAATTCCTGTAAAAAAGTCTTTTCGTCGGTAATCGTAGCTTCAGTCATAGCTTTTAGGCCATGGGTACGGACCCAATGACGAGTCTCGGCCTCAGGCCGGAATGCGACCATCACTTTACCCAAACCGGTGCAATGCATGGGGGCGGTCAGCCCGACCCGTGACATCATCAGCCCAATGGCATGTTGGGTCGAGAGTTTTTCCAGATAGACTACCCGCAAGTCATGGTCAAGTACAGCCAAATGGACAGTCTCGTTGACCTGATCACGTAGCTTCATAAGAAAGGGGCCTGCCTGTTGCTTGAGGTCTAATTTCTCTTCGACCAAGGTCCCAAAACGTAACATTTTTAGCCCCAGCCAGAAACCCTCCTCTGTCTCGACCAGGTATTGACCCCGAAGTAAATTGACAATGATCCGAAAAGCTGTTGACTTGGGTAGTTCGGTATAAGCACAGATTTGTTCCAAACGGAGGGGAGTGCGGGCCTCTAATAGAGCATCAAGTACCTGCATGCCTCGTTGCAGGGCCTGAATTGAGTAATTAGCCTGGGAAGAATTGTTGAGTGGTTTCATTATATGGAACTAAAGTTTCACCAAATAAAAATATAACATGCTTTTACGTGTGTGTCAAATTGAATGTCACTTTACAAAGAGTTTGAAGGCTTCTAAATTGTGAATTGTGAAGGGTCAATTGCCGAAGGTTGGGGAGTGGGGGTTTGAAACACTGAGGCACTGATTGGATTGAATGCACTAAGGAGGTGGCGCCGGAAGTGGCTGCCTGGCTGTCGGGGCAGTGGCGAGGGGTGGGGGCTCTATAATCACCAACTGTACAGCCAGCACCCCCTCAATAAAACGCGCCGTCTCGGCAGTCGGTTACATTTGCCTTGGTGGGCCACCTATACCTTTGGTGGACCACTGCCAATCCGCTTTCTTGTCTCAGCCAACGGTTCCCATATCCCTTCCAGCCACCACGTTACCCCCACCTCAGCATATGGCCCCACCAGTTCAGCACTTTCTTGTGGAACACATGGGGTCTCGCCGGCAAAGGCCACTTCGAAAGGTTCAGAGTTATCACGATGGGCTTGGATGTATTCTATCATTTCCCGGATGTCATTCGGAGTCATTTCCTCACCGTTCACCTTGTTCGTCATCACATAGACCCCATCCCACCGGGCGGCTCGCCGGAACGGCCTGCGATTGGGCCAGCCCCCCCCTATCCAGACCGGAATTCTGGGGGACTGCACGGGTTTGGGCAGAAAACGGACGCCTTTGATTTGATAATGTTGTCCTGCAAAGTCAACCGGCTCACCGGTCCATAACCCACTTAAGATTGTCAGGCTCTCATCCAGCTTTTCAGCTCGAACTTTAGCTTCCTCTGTTTCTCCAAAGGCCCAGAAATCTTCTCGCTGAAACCCCAACCCTGCCCCAAAAATGAGCCGCCCATTCGAGAGGTGATCCAACGATACCGTTTCACGAGCTACTTTCCAGGGGCGACGGCGGGGCAAGGCCGTCATGAAAGCCCCGATGCGGATACGGCTGGTCTGCATGGCAATCGCAGCCAGAGCTATCCAGGGGTCAACAATCGGTGCATCATCACAATAAATGAAGTCCTGCACAAAAAAGCCATCCCAGCCAGCTTGCTCGGCTTCAGCAGCAAGATTGGCCAAAATACGTGGGTGACAATACTCTTCGGCGATGGTCACATCAAGGCCATACTTTATCATTTTGCTCCCCTTTGGCGGTACTTAGATGATACCAGTTCCCATGAATGCCCAGCGGCCCAGCACGGCGCTATATAGCCACTGTCTATCATCACCCCGATACGGGTGAATAGGTGGGCAGTAGTCCGATAATACCCTCTACCATAACATTTTATCATCATGATTAAGAAAGGGCTACAATGGCGCGGCTTGCTGCGCTGTTGTGGCTTTGTGACTTGCTATGAAGGAGTAACTCGATTTAAAATGAGCCTGGTTAAATTTTGGTAAAGGAGAACGGATTGTAATGATTAACAGTAATTATGTCCCCCAAATGACCCCCGGGATGGCTTTGCTGAGTGAATCTCAGAAGGTTGAAATCCATCGAGCTACGTTGGAGGTGCTGCGGCGGACCGGGGTGCAGGTGCTGGCTCCTGAAGTGCGGCAGATATTGGCGAAAGCGGGTTGTTGGCTGGAGGGTGAGCGGGTGCGTATTCCGCCTGATTTGATCGAGTGGGCTATGCGGGTGGCCCCGAGCCGGGTGGTATTGTGTGACCGGGCGGGCCGGCCGGCGATGTACCTGGAGGGTTACCGGAGTTACTATGGGACCGGTTCGGACACGGTGTTTGTGATCGATGTTTACAGCGGCGAACGGCGGCGGGCCGTTCTGGCGGACGTGGCCAATGTCTCGCGCCTGGTCGATGCCTTGCCTAACACGAGTTTCATTATGTGTATGGGTATTGCGACGGACGTGAACGAGGCTATTTCTGATTTGTACCATTTCCGGGAGATGGTCAGCCATACGGCTAAGCCGATTGTGTATACGGCCTGGAACCGCCAGAATCTGGTAGAGATTGTAGAGATGGCGGAAGCGGTGGCGGGGGGGGCCGAAGCCTTGCAGCGCAGCCCGTTTTGCGCTCTGTACAGCGAGCCTATCGCGCCGCTGGTTCATGCTGAGGAAAGTTGTGAGAAGCTGCTCTACATCTGCCAGAAGGGGTTGCCGGTGGTGTACACGCCGGGCTTGATTACCGGGGCTTCAGCGCCGGTGACCAGGGCGGGGGCGGTGGTCCAGGCTAATGCGGAGTTACTGAGTGGTCTTTTGATCTGCCAGTTGATCCGAGCCGGGACGCCGGTGGTGGTTGGGGCGGGGGGGATGATGACTATGGATATGTCTACCACCCTGGCTTCCTATGCTGCACCCGAGTTCATGTTGGATTGGTGTGCTTTGAGCGAGATGGGCCACTACTATGACTTGCCGATTTTTGGGTTCGCCGGGGTTTCGGATGCCAAGATATTCGATCAACAGGCTGCGGCTGAGGGGGCGCTGTGGATGCTGCTGACGGCCTTGAGTGGGGGTAATCTGGTGCACGACGTGGGCTACATCGAGGCGGGGCTGACCGCCTCCTACGAGATGTTGGTCTGTATGGACGAGATAGCGGGCCTGGTTAAACGCTTTATGCAGGGGGTAGAGGTGACCGAGGAAACATTGGCCCTGGAGGTAATTGACCGGGTTGGGCCGGGGGGTCATTTTTTGGAAGAGGATCATACGTTCCGGCACTTTCGTCAAAATTGGCTGCCGACGGTGTTGGACCGGAAGTCCCGAGAGGATTGGGAGGCCGACGGCGGGTTGACCCTGGGGGATCGGGTCAAAGCCCGGGTGCAGCAGATCCTGGAGGAACACAAGCCTTCACCGCTGGACGAGAAAACAGGGGCCAAACTGGCGGCCATCATTCGGCGGGCTGAAGAGCGGGTGGCTTCAAATCGGTAAGTGGATAGGGAGCGGATTAGCGGATAGCTTTCAAGATTCGGAACAGGGTAAATAGATGGTAACTGTTGTTCCCCGGCCGGGCTGGCTGGTGAGGTCGAGGTAGCCATCGTGCTGCTTGACAATACCGTAGACCTGAGCCAGGCCTAAACCTGTGCCCTGGCCGGGTTCCTTGGTGGTGAAGAAGGGTTCGAAGATGCGGGGTTGTATTTCGGCGGGAATACCGAGGCCAGTGTCGGAGACGGATAGGAGGGCCCATTGACCGGGGGGTAGCTCTGGGTGAGGTGGTGGCTGACCGGGCTCGAGGGTGAGACGAGATAAGCCGAGCTTTAAATGGCCGCCATTGGGCAGGGCATCCCGGGCATTGAGGACCAGGTTGGTGAGCAGTTGTTGCAGTTGGGCGGGGTCGGCCTTGATGGGTAGTTCGTGGGGGTCGATGGCCAAGAGAAGGTGAATGTTCTGTGGAAGAGTAGGCTCCAGAGATGTGGCCGCTTCCTTGAGGAAGGAGACGAGATCCAGGGGGTGGGGTTGGCGGATGGATTTGCGGCTGAAGTCTAAAATCTGGCGAATTAAGTGGGCGCCTCGCTGACCTTGCTTGACAATGCGGGCCAGGTCGGCTCGGGCTGTCTCAGGTATAGCCGGGTCCAGTTGCAGCAGTTCGGCAAAGCCGATGATGCCGGTGAGGAGATTATTGAAGTCGTGGGCAATACCGGCGGCCAATTGGCCCACGGCAGTCAGGCGTTCCTGCTCTAACACCTGTTGCTGGGTTGCTTTCAACTCGGTCAGGGTGGCCTCCAGACGACTCTTGCTCTCCCGCAGGGCCTGCTCTGCTTGCCTGGTTTCCTGGTAGAGCCGGGCGTTCTCAATGGCCAGACCGACCTGGTAGCCAATGTGATTCAACAGGCTGATATGACCGGGCTTGAAGTGATCTTTCTGATAGGTGGCCAGGGTCATGACCGCTAAGACGTTGCCTTTGGCTTTGATGGGTATGCCGGCATAAGCATGCAAGCCCACTCGACCGGCTGTGGGAGAGATATTTCTGGGATCCAGGTCCAAATCGGTTACCACCAGGGCCTCACCTGACTCGGCCACTCGACCGGATAAGCCCTGTCCCGGTTTGAAACCGGTTACTTCCCACAGTACGTCTGGTGGAATGCCGCGATGGATGACCGGGAAAAAAGTCTGGCTGGTTTCATCGAAGGCGTATATTATTCCGGCCTCGACGTTTAGCATCAGTAGGGTCTCTTGTAGGGCAGACTCCAGGACCTCTTTCAGATCGAGCGATTGGCTGACCGCAGCGGCAATGGTATTCAGAGCGGCCAGTTCTTCGTTACGCTGCTTAATCTCTGCTTCCACTTGCCGGCGGACCAGGCGGTCATTATGCTGCCGGACCACGGCCGGTAGAACGACCGGCAGCAGATCCAAATAGCTCTGACCGGAGTCTTTGACCAGGTAGTCATCAACCCCGGTCTTGAGTGCCTCGACGGCCAGGTGCTCTGTCCCGGCTCCGGTCAGGATGATCATGGGCAGGGGGATTTCTTTATGGAGCAGTTCCTGGCACAGATCCAGGCCGGACATGCCGGGTAGTTTATAGTCGGTCACCACCAGGTCAAAGGATGAAGGGGTATCCTGCAACCGGGCCAGCGCTTCCTCGGCTCGAACATAGTGGGTGATTTCACAGACAACCTGACTTCTCTGAAAGGCCCGGCGAAAGACCAGCATATCGTGTTCGCTGTCTTCAACCAGCAAAATGTGTAGGGGGGATGATGGATGCTGACGAGTCGGGGTGTTATTGGTGCTCACGATGTTACTGCCTCCTGGTTGCTATAAGTATATCACGATTCCAGGCCAATTGCTAACAATATAGAACCAGAATTAGCAATGAAAAAGCCGAACGGAGCCGCACGTGGGCGTGCTGGCTCCTCAAAATAACGCCGCACGTGGGCGTGCTGGTTTATGCCCTTTGGGTACTCCTCAGAATAATTCAGGAGATTATATTCATTTTGGAATGACGGGCTTGTGATTTGTGTTCAGGCAGGGTATCATAAGCCGCCGGGGTTACTTTATGTGGCAGAATATTAAAGAAAGGGCTCATATGTAAAAAGTGTGCTGACATGTCACTGCGAGCCTTTAGGCGAAGCAGTCTCCCTCATTGAAGGTGGAGATTGCTTCGGACTGCGTCCTCGCAATGACACTTTCAACAGATGAGCCAAGAAAGGAGGTTGACTAATGAGCGAAACCGAACAGATGCGTGCCAGGCTAAAACAAGCCATTGTGGCCGGTAATAAAGATCGGGGTGTGCAATTAGCCCAGGAGGCACTGGCGGCCCAGATATCTCCTTTGGAGTTTTTCCGGACCGTTATCGAACCTGTCCTGGAGGAAATAGGTGAACGTTTTGCCCGCCTGGAAATCTTTTTACCGGAGTTGATGCGAGCCGGGATGGTGGTCCAGGCAATGCAAAAAGAGGTCCTGGAGCCGGTGATTCGGGCCGAAAGCTTGGCCAGCAACATTCTTGGCAAAGTGGTGATTGGCACCGTTCAGGGCGATATTCACGACATCGGCAAAAATATGGTGGCCCTGATGCTCCAAGTGAATGGATTCGAGGTGATAGACCTGGGCACTAATGTCGCTCCGCGTGCTTTCATCGAGGCGGCCCAGAGGGAGAAAGCCGATATCATTGCTATGTCATCGTTGTTGACGACATCGATGCCTTATATCCGGGATCTGGCCGAGTTGTTGGAGGGTTATGGTTTGCGTGATCAGTTCCTGTTGGTGGCCGGCGGCGCAGCCGTTACCAGCGGCTGGGCCCAATCGGCTAACGTGGATGGTTTCGGCGAAGATGCCATCGAGGCTGTGACGGTTTGCCGGAACCTAATTACGACCCGAAAGGAGGCCGGCTCGTGAGAAACACCACTCGTTTGCTAGATGTCTTGGATCGGGTCGAGACCGGCCCCATTGTCGAGGAATCGCAATGGGACATGTTCCTGGTTCCCGATGAGGTCGGCCGCATACAGGCAGAGTTTGATATTAACCTCAATGCCCTGGGAGATACATTGGTACCGGACGACGATGGGCTGGCTGACCGGGTATTTGAAGCTGGGCTGGCGTTGGCAGAGCGGCTGGGGGTTTACTGTGTTAGCACGTCGCGTCAGATTAAGTTTAGCCGGGCAGAAATCCTGACCGCACTCGCGATTGCGCCCACCGAAGTAACTTTTGGAGAGGGCGGCGACCGTCACACCGAACGCAAACGTAAAATCGAAGACCCGGCCCTGGTGACGATCAAAGGAGGTGGGGTAGGCACGCCGATTCCCGAGGAGCTGTATCTGGCCGTCCATCAGTCCTATGCTCAGGAACCGTTAGTTGATGCGATGATCAACTGTACCCTGGTGGAAGTTTACAAACGGGAGGTGCGTAGCCGGTCACCCTGGGAGATACTGGCTGGATGGCACGAGGCTGAACTAACCAAAGCCGCTTGCCGTCGTGCCGGACGTCCCGGCTTGGCCCTGGGCTGTGTCGAGAACGCTGTCTCTGAATTGGCCGAGCTTTCTGCCACCTCATATGGCGGCTTTAGCCCTTTTGACTGGCACCACATCGCTATGATTTCCGAATTCAAAACAGATTACGGGGCGCTGTCGAAGCTGGCTCACCTGGTGCGAACGAGCAGCGTCATCCATGCCTTTTACAATACCATCTATGGTGGCTCGGTTGGAGGCAAGGAAGGGATGGCAATCGCTATCGTGGGAGGATGTATCCTCTTACAGATGATCTACATGACCAACACCCACTCTGTCTCACCGGCCCATCCCTTTTTTGACAACGACACCACTCCGGAGATAATTCAAGCAATCAGTGTGGCCCAGCAAGCCCTGGCCCGCAACAGCCGTTTACTGACCGATGTGGTTATCACGCCGGTAGGTGGTCCGGGTACTAAAACGTTGCTTTATGAGGCCGCGGCAATGGCCATTATGGCTGCGGCTTCGGGTACCTGTGGCCTGATCGGCCCCCGCTCGGCGGCAGGTATCCACGCCGGCCACGTCTCCGGTCTGGAGGCGCGCTGGACGGCTGAGGTGGCTCACGCTGCGGCTGGAATTTCCCGCCGTGATGCTAATGCATTGGTACGCCAGCTCGTGGCCCGGTACCAACCCGACCTGGATCAGCGCCCCATCGGCCAACCTTTTCAGGAAGTATATGATCTGGCCACTCTCAAACCCTCACCTGAGTGGCAGAGAATGTACGAGGAGACGAAAGAAGAACTCAGGCAGATGGGCCTGACTATCCCGTAAATGGATTTGTCGCCAGACAGGGGCAAACGACCGTTCGCCTTTATCTTGCCGGCAATCCGGGATACAGCCCTTTAAAATTCCTTTAACCTATTTTGTAACTACCTGCTATGTCATTCTGAACAGGTGAAGAATCCCCAAGGTTTTGGTAAAATAGATCTCTTTTGGGCTAAAGTTTCGGGGATTCCTCGTCGCTGCGCTCCTCGGAATGACATGAGGGTAGGTAGTGACCCTATTTTGTTTGAAAGGCGAAAACTATGCAAAGTAATTGGTTAGTTGAAATTGTTAAACGAGCCCAGAGTGGCCCTTTTATGAAGGAAAAAGAGTTCGAACTTGGACTCATTAAGCGGATTAAGGCCCTGGTCAAAGAATATAACCTTAAGTATGATCCTAACAACCTGGTACCGACTGATGATGATATGGCCGACCGAGTCTTTGAGGCCGGTTTGCAGTTGTTCGTTGAGTTTGGTGCTTACTGCCAATCGACCGAGCGCTGCATTCGCTTTACCCGTGACGAGGTGCTTGACCTGGTGGCCCAGGCCCCTTCTGCCGTAACATTGGGTACGGGAAAAGAGGCCGTCGTCATGCAGCATCGCGGGGTCGAAGACTCCACGCTAACGGTGATGCATTCCGGCCCAACCGGTACCCCCGCCTCGGAACGCTATCATCCGTTGATCTTGCTCTCCTGTGCCCAGGAACCCCTGGTGGATTGCCTGGGGGCCGGTTCTGTCTCTACCTACCTGGGAGAGAATATCCTGCCCGGCACACCACTGGAAATTCTGGGGGCGCGACGAGATGCCAACGTGGCTCGCGAAGCCGTTCGAATGGCCGGGCGACCGGGTATGCACATCAACGATGTGGCCGTTCCGCTCACCTGTGCCGGTAAAATGGCCACGTTTGATTCCGGAGCGGGCCTGCGTCCCTCCGACGGCATCCTGGTCTCGCAGATGGTTGAACTGAAAACTGACTTTGACCAACTGTCGCGAGTAGCCCATCTTTACAACGTTGGCGGAGTCACGGTTGACCTGATGACCCCCCTACTTGGCGGCCTGGGGGGCCGGGCAGAAGGCACAGCCGTGGTGTCGGTGGCTGATCACTTGCTGGGGGTCGTACTGTACGACGCAGACTATCATATGTTCTCTTTGACCCACCTGAATTATGTGAACAACACCGATCCACTGGGGATTTGGGTTCAGGCTATGGTTGGTCAAGCCTTATCTCGCAACACCCCGATTGTCTTGCTGAACGATATCTATACCCTGTCCGGTCCCGGTACCAAAGAGTTGCTCTATGAGTGTGCAGCCGGGGCGGTCGTAGGGACGGTGTGCGGCTTCAATATGCAGGGGGCCGGCACCACCGGCGGCTTCAACCGGGATCACACCACCGGCCTCGAAGCCCGCTTCATTGCCGAAGTTTCACGCGCGTCTTTAGGACTGACTCGCCAGGATGCTTCGGAACTCATTCCCGAACTGATGAAGGGCTATATAGACACCCTCGACAATCCCAATCGGGGCCGTCCATTTAAGGAGGTCTACGACGAAGCGACGGTTCAGCCCACTGCAGAGTGGTTGGATATTTATTACACAGTGAAGGAAGAGATTAGTCAGATCGGTCTGAAATTTGATTATGCCCCCCGGCCAAAATCTCAGAAAGGAGAAACATTGTCATGAGCGTACCTGAGTCTATTCAGCAACGTTTGACAGAAGCTTTTTTAGACGGTGATGCCGAAGCGGCCGAAGCGATAACGCTGGAGGCCCTGGAGGCCAAGGTCGACCCGTTGGAGATTATTAACCAGGTCATGATCCCGGCCTTGACTGAAGTCGGACGTAGATTTCAAACAGGGGAATATTTTCTCCCCGAACTCATGATGGCTGGTGAAGCCGCCACACAGGTCAGCAAGCATCTGGAGGCGGCAATTACCGCCTCGGGTCAGACTACCAAAGCTTTGGGGGCCATCGTGGCGGGCACGGTCCAGGGTGACGTGCACGACATCGGCAAGAATATTGTGGCTACGATGTTGCGCGCCCACGGCTTTGAAGTAATCGACTTGGGGCGAAATGTTTCGCCGAGTGCCTTTGTTGATGCGGCAAAACAGTATAACGCAGATGTCGTGGCCCTGTCGTCGCTGATGACAACCACTCGGCCGGCTGCCCTGAGTACGATTAATCTATTCAAGGAGTTGGGCCTGCAAGACACCTACAAGATTGTCGTTGGCGGCGGCTCGGTGACGGCAGAGTGGGCCGAGGAAATCGGCGCCGCTGGCTATGCACCGGATGCAGCCGGGGCTGTAGAGTTGTGCAAGCGCCTTCTGGGTATAGCCTCAAATTAGCCGTCAGGTTATCAAGAAAAACTTTCAAGGGGGCCGGTTCCAAATGGCCGGCAGGAGGTGGGATACCAGCACGATAAAATATCCATAATTTATTTATTATCTGTGAGAGAAGATGGTTGTGTTAAAAGTCAATATTAATGAAAGGAGTTTCACAATGAAACCGTATAATTATCTTGTTTGGGTCCTTTTGATCATTGGCAGCTTGCTGCTAACAGCCTGTGGGGGACAAGCCACTCCCGAGGCTTCTCAACCTGAAGCCGCTGGCGAGGCAGGCAGTATCGCCGTGGTGTTGACCGGTCCCTGGGACGATAACTCCTGGAACGAGGCCGGCTACAACGCTGTTCAGGCGCTGGGTAAGAAAGGGATCAAGATTGCTTTTTCCGAAAACGTGGCCGATGCTGACGTGGGCCGGGTCTTGCGCGAATATGCAGATCAGGGATTTGAAATGGTCGTGGCCCACTCATTCAGCTATCAGGACCCCACCTTTGAAGTCGCCCAGGAATTTGCCGACACAAACTTTGCCTGGGCCGGTGGGATTGGCCGCACGGCCAAGAATGTGGCCGACTATGACCAACCCTTCTACGAGGCTGCCTATCCGATTGGGGTACTTGCCGGCCATATGAGCCAGAGCGGCGTATTAGGGGCCCTGTACGGCTTTGATATCCCGGTTTGCCACGCTATGGGCGAGGCGCTTCTAGCCGGGGCCAAAACGGTCAATCCCAATGCCACCCTGATCCAGACGGCCGTGGGTGATTGGGTAGACGTAGCCAAAGCAAAAGAGGCTGCCTTGGCCCAGGCCGATGCCGGAGTCGACTTTTGGATTGAGTGTGGCGAAGGGCCGGCCCTGGGATCCGTTGAAGCGGCCAAGGAGCGCGGCGGTTATGTTACGGGCTACGTTGGCGATATGACCGAGAACGGTCCAGATGTGGTCCTGGTCAACTTGATCTGGAACCTGGAGCCCATGTTTGCCCAGATGTTGGAGGACACCCACAATAAATCATTCGACAATCCCTACTATCGCTTCGGCATTGCCGAGGGGGCAATGCAGGTGGAATACAATGAGGGCTTGAAGGATAAAATTCCGGCTGAAGCCACCGAGGCGGTAGACAAAGCGATGGCCGACATCACCGCCGGGTCGCTGGAAATTCCCTTTATACCTGAATAGTCCACGATAGGGGTGAAGGCGGACGAATCTAAAGTAAATGAAACACACCCGTCTTTCACCCCTTTTGAGGTAGGTTTACGTTGAGTAAAACAAACGCACCTATCGTTCAGATGCGGGGTATCGTCAAACGTTTTCCCGATGTAGTGGCTAATGCCGGGGTGGATTTCGATTTGCTGCCGGGAGAAATTCACGCCCTGCTCGGTGAAAACGGGGCCGGAAAGACCACCCTAATGAATGTCCTCTACGGGCTTTACACGCCGGATGCTGGTGAGACATACCTGCGGGGTAGGCCAGTCTCATTCGCCTCCCCCCGGGAAGCTATTGCCCAAGGTCTGGGGATGGTTCACCAACATTTTATGCTGGTCAATCCGATCAGCGTGGCAGACAATATTGTCCTTGGCCAGCGGTCGCCACGTGAGCCCCTAATGGAAGATACTAAAACGGTTCATAGCCGCTTACGGGCCCTTTCTGAACAATACGGTCTGGCAATTGACCCCGAAGCAGAAGTCTGGAAGCTTTCTGTTGGAGAACAACAGCGGGTGGAGATCCTCAAGACCCTCTATCGCGGGGCCGAGGTGCTAATTTTGGATGAACCGACGGCCGTGCTAACACCCCAGGAGGTGGATGAGTTGCTGGCTATTCTCCACCGATTGGCCGGGGAAGGCAAATCGATTGTATTTATTTCTCACAAACTCGGTGAGGCCCTGACGGTCAGCGACCGGATCACGGTGCTGCGCGATGGTAAGGTGGTTGACACTGTGCCGGCGTCCAACGTAGACAAACATATCTTGGCCCGGATGATGGTTGGCCGGGACGTGCTGTTGACCGTTCCCAAGACGCCGGCCAAACCGGCCGGACCACGCTTGCGGGTGGTGGAGTTGGGGGCTAATAGCAATCGAGGATTGCCGGCCCTACGCGGTGTGAGTTTCGAGGTGCGAGCGGGTGAAATCTTGGGGGTGGCTGGTGTGGCCGGAAACGGTCAAAGCGAGTTAGAAGAAGTGATTGCCGGGCTGAGAAAGACGACGGCCGGGCAGGTAACAATCTGCGATCACAACATCACTAACGCCACGCCGCGTCAAGTGGGCCAGTTCGGTCTGGCCCACATTCCCTCCGACCGTTACCAGATGGGACTGCTGCCCGATTTCACCGTGGCTGAGAATCTATTTTTACAGCGCATTGGTGAACTTCCCTTCACCCAACGTGGGGTTCTGAATTGGGAGGCCATCCGCAAAGAGGCCCAGGCGTTAATGACCGCCTATAATGTACGCGGCGCTTCTGTCGATACGCCTGCTGGGGCCCTGTCGGGGGGCAACGCTCAAAAGATGATTTTGGCTCGCGAGTTGGCGCGTGGCCCTCAGGTCTTGATAGCTGCGCAGCCGACTCGCGGTCTAGATGTGAGTGCGATTGAGTATGTCCACCGTCGTTTGATCGAGCAACGAGACGCAGGGGTAGCGATTCTGCTTATCTCAACCGAACTGGACGAGATCCTGGCTCTCAGCGACCGGATTGCGGTCATGTATGAGGGTGAGATAGTGGGCGTCGTTGACGCGGTTGATGCCGACGTGAACGAAATTGGCTTGATGATGGCCGGTTCGAAACGTATGGACAGTCATATTCAGTAGATCCAATTTGTGCTCGCGATGGGTCCGTGACCCGTTGCATCGCCGGTCATGGATCGGCTTGGAGCGTTAAATTTGGATCCACTGAATATTGGGGAAACAGTGTGACAGTAAATGTTGAACTCCTAACTAAAGTTCAATCGCGTAGTCAGGTCGTAGGGCGGGCCATTGCCGCACCGGTAGCCGGCGCGTTGGTCGGTCTCCTCATCGGTGCGCTGTTGATTCGCATCGCCGGCGCTGACGTTTTGGATGCCTATACGACGATGGTGCGTGGTGCCTTTGGCGGTTCTCGCCAGCTTACCGAAACCATTCTCAAGGCTGCGCCGCTGTTGCTGGTGGGATTGGGCCTTACGGTCGCCTTTCGAGCGCGGGTCTGGAACATTGGCGGGGAGGGCCAATACTATATGGGGGCGCTGTTAGGGGGGGTGATCGCCCTGACATTTTCAGATTGGCCCCGCCCGCTCCTGTTGGTAGCGATGCTGCTGGCTGCGGCTGTCGGCGGGGCCCTGTGGGCCTTGCTGGCCGGGGTTTTGAAGGTCAGGTGGGGCATGAGCGAAATCATTTCTACCCTCATGCTCAACTATATTGCTATCTTGCTGATAGAGTATATGGCTCGCGGCCCCCTTCAGGAGCCGGGAGGCTATTTGCCTGAAAGCGCCCAGTTTGTGCCCGCCGCCCGTATGCCGGTAATCTTGGGCAGCCGCATTCACCTGGGAGTCGTGCTGACGGTGTTGCTCGTACCGGTGGTGTATGCCCTGTTATGGTCTACACCGCTGGGGTTCCGTCTGCGAGCGGTCGGATCTCGGCCCAGCGTCGCTCGTTACGCCGGGATCAATGTAGAGCGAGCTATTCTGTTTGTGATGGCTTTTAGCGGTGTACTGATTGGTCTGGCCGGAATAATCGAAGTCAGTACCTTGCACACGCGGTTGAAGGGGGATATCACCGGTGGGTATGGCTTCAGCGGGATATTGGTGGCTTTATTGGGACGGATGCATCCCGTGGGGGTGGCTGTGGCGTCGATTCTGTTTGCGGCGCTGATCATAGGAGCAGAAGCGATGCACGTTGTCTCAGGGTTGCCCGACGCCCTGGCTGATGCCATCCAGGCGGTCATTGTCCTCTCTGTTTTGGCCGTGGATGCATTAGCACGTAGGAGGCAAGGTTAATGGATTGGGGTCAGATTCTCCAATGGGGATTCGTCATTGCCCTGGTGACGGCCGGGATTCGCCTGGCGGTGCCCGTTCTGCTGGCCGTGCTGGGGGAGATCATCACCGAACGCTCCGGAGTGCTGAACCTGGGGCTGGAAGGGGTGATGGTGGTGGGGGCAGTAACCGGGTTCATGTTTGCTTACTTTCTTGAAACCGGGCCCCTGGCCGGGGTTTCTGGGGCCTGGAGTGCCTGGCTTGGCCTGGCAGCCGGTATATTGGCCGGGGTAGGGATGGGCTTGATTATGGCGGTCTTGAGTATCACCTTGCGGGTCGATCAGGTGATTGCCGGGGTGACGTTGGTGATCTTTGGTCATGGCCTGGCAAACTATTTTTACCGTCAACAATTTAGTTCACTCACGGCGCGGGTGACCGGTCTGGACCTGTGGTCCATTCCGCTCTTGAGCGACATTCCGGTGCTCGGAAAAATCCTGTTTAACTCTGATCCGACCGTGTATCTGACGGCGCTCCTGGTTTTTCTAACCTGGTTTCTGCTCTTTCGTACCACTTGGGGACTCAAGATCCGTTCTGTGGGAGAAAATCCGGCTGCGTCTGAGACGTCAGGGGTCAACGTTGAGTTGGTACGTTACGCCGCCACCTTGCTTGGAACCGGCCTGGCCGGGCTGGGGGGGGCGGTCCTGACCGTCGTCCAACTACGGTTGTTCCGTGAGGGGATCACTGCCGGGCGCGGCTGGATTGCCGTGGCCTTGGTTATTTTTGCCCGTTGGCGTCCCGGCCTGGCCCTGGTGGGCGCTCTGTTGTTCGGTTTGGCCGATGCGTTGCAATTTCGGATTCAGGCGCTCAGCCAAGTGGAGCGCGGGGCCTCCACCATTCCCTACGAATTTCTGTTGATGTTGCCTTACCTGCTCACGCTTTTGGTCCTGCTTTACCGGCGGGAACGTACAGACGCGCCCGCTGCCCTGGGGCGACCTTATACTCAGCAGACCCATTAGGGCGAGAAAACTTTTTGTAGGAGAAAACCGGTGTCAACCTTATTTGTAAAAAATGCCGACGTTCTCGTGACGATGAACGAGAACCGTGAGGAAATAAAAAACGGTGCGATTTTTATGGAGAACAACCAGATTCAATGGGTTGGCTCTAGCGCCGACATTGATCGCCTCATCACCGAAACCCGGCCTGATGTGGCTCAAGACGGCTTCGACGAGGTCATTGACGCCAGCGGCTGCGTGGTTATCCCTGGTCTGGTGAATTGCCATCACCATCTTTATCAAACCTTGACCCGTACCATCGGCACTGGCCAGGGTAAAATTTTGTTTGATTGGCTGAAATTTCTATACCCCATCTGGGCCGAGATGACGCCTGAAGCCGTTTACGTCAGTGCCAAAGTTGGCCTCAGTGAGCTGGTTTTGAGTGGTTGCACCACGGTAGCCGACCATCTTTACCTTTTTCCCAACGGTAGCAAAATAGATGACGAGATTCGGGCCGCCCAGGAAGTTGGCGTGCGTTTTCATCCCACCCGGGGCAGCATGAGCCTGGGTGAAAGCCAGGGGGGGCTACCGCCGGATCGCGTTTGCGACAGCGAGTCGAACATCATTAAGGATTGCCTCCGGGCCATCGAGGCTTTCCACGACCCCAAACCCTTCTCGATGCTGCGCATCGGTTTGGCTCCCTGCTCTCCCTTCAGCGTCACTGCCGATTTGATGCGGGAGTCGGCTGAAATTGCTCGCCAGTATCCGCTGGTCAATTTGCATACTCACCTGGCCGAAACCAAAGATGAGGACCGTTTTTGTCTGGAGATGTTTGGCAAACGGCCAATAGAATATGCTGACTGGCTCAATTGGGCCGGGGAAGATGTGTGGTTTGCCCACATGGTCTATCCCAATGAGGCGGAGGTTGAATGGCTGGCTAAAACGAATACAGGCGTATGCCATTGCCCCAGTAGTAATATGATTTTGGCTTCGGGTATTGCCCCCATCCGGGATATGGTTGACAAAAACGTACGGGTTGGTTTGGGGGTAGATGGTTCGGCCAGCAATGACGGTAGTCACATGTTAGGCGAGGTCCGGCAAACGATGCTGTTGCAACGCGTCGGCTGGCCCGGTTTTGAATCCCGGGCCGACCGCTTTACCGCTCGCGAGGCGTTGGAGTTGGCTACAGTAGGAGGCGCGCGTGTATTGCGCCGGGAGGACATCGGCGCGTTAGAACCGGGTAAGGCTGCCGATTTGGTTGCTTTTCGGGTAGATGACCTGACTCACGCCGGTGGCCTGGCCGATCCGGTTGCTTCTCTGCTGACCTGTGCCCCGGCCCAGGTTTGGTTGTCGGTGATTAATGGCCGGGTGACTGTTAAAGACGGACAATTTCTGCCTTTTGAGTTTGGTCCACTGGTCGAGACGCATAATCGCCTTAGTTTGGCAATGATGGACAGGGCTGGGGTTCTGTAAGCTGCCCAAAGACCACAGTATTAGCTCCTTTCCAGGACGGTGGCAAACGTGATCTTGAATTCGGTACCAGTGTTGCGATGCATATCTATCGTTCCATCTAATTGATCGACCAGGGCGGTGACCAATTGCAGGCCCAAGGAGGTCGTCTCACGGAAATCCAATGCTTCCGGGAAGCCAACGCCATTATCGGCGACTATCAAGGTCAACTGACCATCATTGCTTGCCCGACACTCGAGACGGGTTTCGCCTGCTCGACCGTTGGGAAAGGCATGTTTCAGAGCATTGGAAATCAGTTCGTTGAGAATCAGCCCACACGAGATAGCCGTATCTATCCCGAGGAAAACCTCATCGATCTGAATTTTCAAGGTGATGCCCTGGGTATTGGCGCGATGTGAATGGAACAAATAAGCGGCCAGGTCTCGAATATATTCGGCAAAGTCGATCCGGGCCAGGTTCTCGGATCGATACAATTTTTCGTGGACAAGCGCCATAGACCGGATACGGTTCTGGCTATCTTGGAAAACCTCAATAGTCTGTTTATCCTCGACAAAGTTGGACTGCAAGTTGAGCAGACTGGAGATGATCTGCAGATTGTTTTTAACCCGGTGGTGAATTTCCTTGAGCAGCACTTCTTTCTCTTTCAGCGAGGCCTTAATTTGCTCCTCGGCCCCCTTGCGCTCGGTGATGTCGTTCAGGAAATTCAAAGTAGCAGGCCGCCCTTCCCAACTGATAACTATTACATTGATCTCCACCCACTTCAAATCCCCAAATTTATGAATAATTCTAAAGTTGTAAGCCGCAGGAGGTTCCTCGCCTTTTAACCGTCTCATATGACGCTCCAGAACCATCTCCTTATCGTCTGGATGTATAAATTCGGCGAAGGGCTTGGTAGCCAATTCCTCTGGGGTATAACCAAAAAATTCCAATGTCTTGGTATTGAAAAACTTTAACATCCCATCTTGAGCCACCAGAATACATTCGTGAGCATTTTCTACTACCAAACGATATTTTTTCTCAGATTCCTTCAGGGCTTCCTCTGCCCGCTTGCGCTCGGTGAGCTCATGCCTCAATTGTTTGTTGGTCGTTTCCAGAGCAATCTGGGCTTCCCGGAGGGCTTGGTTCTTCCGGGCTAACTGAACGGCAAACATCTGGCCCTGCAGGAGGTGGGAAAGGGGGACGAGCATGATAGTGGCCGTCAGGAGAACTACTGCGCTACCGCTGATCCAGGAATTGGGATCGGTAGAGTTGGCCATGCTCTCGACGGTGATGGACAGGTCTCCCGTACTCATCATCCAACCCACTATAGCCAGAGTGACCATACTTAACCCCAGGCTGACCACACCGGCTGTCTGGCCCAGCAGGATGGTAGCTATGATAGGAAAGGCAAGCAAAAAAACTCGCCCATCACCACTCAGCCCACTGTCAAGCAAACCCAACAATCCCAGGCCATATGCAATGAGCAGAAAGACAACGGCTCGAAGGAGGTAGGGCAAATGGCGAACCAGAGCGATAGTTAGCACAACCAGATAGGCGGCAATATAGATGGCGGCTCGGGAGAAGTTACTCTCGCGGAGCACGTTATTCAGAGCGCCTATCAACGCTAGCAGTCCTACCGGCAAGGAGGCGTACAGCAGGCCGGTCACCAACCGTTTACGCCAGATGGCCAGTTCCATCTGAAGTTCTACTGCTTCTGTTTGCATTGCGATACCCTTTTACATCAAATGGTTAACTTTGCCCTCTACATTTTGCAACTACCTACGTTGGCAAAATCTATTGTAATTCTAACAAAAATTTAGCACAAAACCAACACAAGTGAGGGCTAATAGGCGGCGAAAGAAAGAATTGGGCCAT
The DNA here is from genome assembly GCA_034409055.1 of Anaerolineae bacterium. Taxonomy (GTDB): domain Bacteria; phylum Chloroflexota; class Anaerolineae; order 4572-78; family J111; genus DAOUMU01. Next base: position 48,543 of record DAOUMU010000266.1, on the reverse strand, counting down.
CCTGGTTAAACACCTGCCCGATCCAGCCAAAAGGGTACTCTTGCTTGACCATTTCCAGCAGGGCGTAGATGGCCTGTTTCATCGTGGCCTGCTCCAGGATGTAGGCTTTGTCCTGCTCCAGGCTGCCGTAAGAGACGATCAGGTCGGCGATGGTGTTCATGGCCCCGTTGATCCGGGCCAAGGCCATCTCCAGGACCGACAGCAGCTTCATCACCTCCACGTCGGCCAGGCCGGTCAGGCCCTTCAGGTCGTCAACCGCCTGAATTTTTTTTGAAATCTAAATTGAAATGTTACAGGCCGTTTTTTGTGTTATAATGGGGTTAACAAAGATTATGTGGCGGCTCCGCCTCAGTCCAACCACGACACCTTATTTCACCCCCTCGACTTTTATCTGGCTCTCTTTGTTTGAGCCGCGCCATATGAATCTCTAATTCGTTGGCTGAGTTTCGGAAGAAGCATATCGCCACTGAAATGGACGCAAAAGGAGCATAACCATGTCCAATTTGGAAAAACGCTGGCTACTGGCTAAGGACTTCTTAAATAATCCGTCGATTCTTGATTCATACCCGCACAAGTATGTACTGCTCCTAGATCGTTCTATAGATGTGTCACATCAAAATTTACTCATGGCTATTGAGCAAATGGAAACCCGAGGCTGGATGTTGCACAGTATTGCTTTCGCAGAGACTGCCGGGCGTATGTATGCATTGATGTGTCGCAAGCAATAGTGGCTTAGTCATTCATCTCGTTACCACGCTCCTGCGCGGTAATGTTGTTTGGGACGCTCTGCGTCCGTTAAATGGTTGGGAACGCAGAGCGTTCAGGGTGCATTCCGACGTTGGAGCGTCGGAACGAGATAATTTTTTTTGAAATGTAAATTGAAATGTTGCAGGCCGTTTTTTGTGCTATAATGGGGTTATAGGTCGTTATCTGACTACTGACTACCTATCTCTTTTAAGATCGATAAGGGTGGTATTAAGAAATAATACCCGTCTCGTAGGTCTAAAATACAGGGAAGGGGAAATTTCCACGTATGAAGGTCCTTATCGGAAATTTCCTTCGAATCGTTGTTAGCGCGGCCAGACCATTCGAAATTTGAAATGTCACGGAAAGAAGTGTTTCATTACTCAGTCATTATGGCGACCTTGCTGTTGGCAGTAGCCTGTCAGGCATTACAACCGTTGTCTGCTGTGACGCAGGCAACGGTTGTACCTACCGCAATGACACCTCCTACTCCCACAGGTATACAAATTGTGCCTACTGAAACATCTCCATCATTGTCGCACACTTTGTCCCCGACAGTTAGCATAGCTCCGGCTTTGATCATTCCAAATGAATCCAATATCCATATTGTTTTTACATATCGCGCAAGAGATAGTATTGGTTGTACCAATGATTTGATTTGGGACCCCGGTTGTTTTGGTATCCCGGATTTACTCATCTATGAAAATGGTCTGGTGCTTTTCACATGTCACGATGAAGAATGGCCCAAGATTTGTCAGAACAACATCTCTTCAGAACGTATTGCCCACTTGCTTAACGATCTCGCTGCTGCCGATTTTTTCGGGGAGTATCGTAACTATTCCGCTAATGTAGGTCCACATGTATCTTTCCAAGTTGAAGTGAGTACAAAGGAGATGCATGGTGGGATGAGATGGAGTTCCAACTCTTCCTACCTTTCTCCTGTGCCTGAATCTGTTTCTTTAGTGGAGAAAACTATTCAAACATTCTTCGATCAAGTACAAGAGGGTAGCCAACTTTATCGACCTGAATATGCTATGATATTGGCACGGGGATGTCAGTGCCCGCCTCCACCCAACGCTACGTGGGGAGAAGAAGGAGGGTACGTGAATGATTTGTACAATTTCTGTGACGATTTGGAATCGTTTCCAGAATGGCCGTTTGAGTTTGATTCGCCAAATGAATTACTCACTAGTTGGAATGTACTGATGTCCCTCCAGCCGGTTTCTGTTATCGCACCAGTTATATCTGATATGACATGTGTGCCCTCTTGTACACCAACTTGCCAGTATAAATGCAGTTTTCGCAATGGAGATATCTTTCTATCTATTCAGATGCGGCCTTACCTACCTGGTGAAGCTATCGAAGCTGATCATTCTAGAGATCAATGGATAGATTGGGGAGAGGTTACTCTCACATTGCAGTGTTATCCCAGTCCTGATCTTCCAATGACATATCCAACACCTTTGCCATCGTTCACTGCTGTACCAAGACACACACCAACATATCCTTGAAAGGTTTACATGATCTGTCGTAGAATCAATGAAATAGTCGGTTGCATAAAGCAAAGGCGTGTTGGTAAGTCAAGGCGGTTGAAGCGAGAAACGGATTTGTCGAAGGTTGATGAGACGTCTTTGTGGGATGTCTCAAGGGAGCAAATTCGTTGGGCAAAAGCAAAGGCCGCGCTAACCACCGCATGAACGCGACTTGGCTAATCGGCGCGCTTTTCGAATTTCTCACCCGCATTGAGGTTGGCTGGCTGGCGAAGGTGCTCACGCCGCACCCGCCAAGCGCGTTATGTGAAACGTTGGGCGGCAGAATATCCATCTCAAAGTGGCATTCAGCCATTCGTAAAGCCAAGAAGGGGGTTCATTATGGATGAACAACACAGTTACACTATTAATTTAGATACCAAGTTTGGTTTCCTGAAACTAATCGACGTGCCAAGTCTTGTCGCTGCCTGTGAGGAACAATGGTATAACCAGACCCTTTGTCAGGTGAATGACTGCGTGGTTCGCCTCGGCATCATGCAAGGGGAATTTCACTGGCATAAACATGATGAAGAAGATGAGTTCTTTTTTGTCCTCCAAGGTAAGTTTCTGATTGATCTTGAAGGTGAGACGATAACGCTTGAATCTCACCAGGGTTATACCATACCAAGAGGAGTAGTCCATCGTACCAGAGCCCCCGAACGGGCGGTCATCCTTATGATGGAGGGGAGTTCGGTACAGCCAACCGGGGACACTTAGCTTAATTTATTTCGTAGTGGCATTGGACATTCGATTCGTAAGGTTTATGCCGTTGGATATCCAGCAGTCGCGGTGAACAACCAGCATAGCAGTGAGGGGATTCCTGGTAGAAGTGGTTCCATTGTTGGTTGCTACTCTCAGGGCAATTCCATAAATGTATGTATTGCACACAGAAAAGCCGTCCAAGTTACAGTCGAGGGTTGCGCCGTGGTACGGCGAGAAAGATTGCCCCTTGAAGGGGTTGTGGGAAGGTGTCAATCTGTATCCACAAGTCGAACTTGGTTAGGTAGACTGGAAACAGGGCTGCACGCAAGCGCAAAGCATCCAAGTAAAGCGGGTTGAGGCAGGCTAGAGACTGCCGAGAAGATACCGCAACGGCTGGCTGACAAGGAGAAAGCTAAACTGCCTGAACGATAGTGACCAGGGATACCCTGTCTGTCTACAGGAAGACTGGCTGAAACCTGTACCTCATCAGTTGGAATTTCGCCCCGTCGGAAATTCTAAGAAGACGCCCGATTCCAGATGGTGAAGTTTTGGAAGGCAGCTTAAAGGCAAATAAGATGAAATTAGTGAAAGCCTGGATTGAAATTCATCAAGAAGAGCTAATGGCCGATTGGGAACTGGCCAGCCAGGGCGAACAGATTTTCAAGATTGAGCCATTGAGGTAAGGGGATATAGTATTATGCATCCCAGGGTAAAAGCAGTTAAACCAAATGTTGATTATACTTTGACCTTAACATTCACGAATGATGAGGTCAAAGTGTTTGATGTTAAGCCCTATTTAGATAAGGGGATATTTAAGGAATTAAGAGATCTGAGCCTCTTTAACTCGGTCAAGCCATTCTTAGGTAGTATTCAATGGCAAGGCAAAATGGGCAGGATTTTTGTCCTGATACATTGTATCTGGATAGTGTAAGTTTGGAACAGTATAATCAAAAGCGTAATTTGAAAGTGGATGACAAGTTCGGAAGGTGAATTATGACTGTGATTGTTCAGAGTTCAAGTGAAGATGTGATTTCTCTCCCCGCCTGGTTAATGAACGTTTTGAATTTGCACGAAGGGGATGAGATAAAAGCCGTTATTGACGGACAAACGCTACGGATTACACCATTAGATCAATTCTTGGCTCTACGCGGGGCATTAGAAAATGACCAGGAATTTGATACAGCGATAGAATTTCTCAACCAAGCGTGGCAAGCATGGAAAACACCCAACTCTGTTTAGACACCAATACGCTCATTGATTATCTGAAAGGACGTGAACCCGGTGCGTCAGCAGTTGAGAAGGCGGTGAAAGAGTACGATTGTTGCGTAACATCAATCACCGTTTATGAATTGCTTTTTGGGGTAGCCCGCGCAAAAAGAGAAATTGGGGAACAGGCACTTTTGGGAGTGATGATAATATTACCATTTGATAACACCGTAGCGAAACGGGCGGCAATTCTACACGCTGAGTTGATAAGTCAAAATCAGGATATTGGGATAAAAGACGTTTTTATAGCCGCAACTTGTCTTGAACAAGCAATACCTATTTTGACGGCAAATGAAAAACATTTCTCCCGTGTGACAGGGTTGGAAGTTATCACCCCAGTTGAGATAATTGCTAAAGATTGATTGTGGCAAATACTGTCGTTCCAAGGCTATCCTACGCAACACGCAACACGCAACCCTGTCCTGTTCTTGCGTTCAGCACAAAAAAAGAACGCTAACCTGAGGTTAGCTCCGGCAGCCTAAAACAAAACGCCCCCACTTTCGTGAGAGCGTTTTACAGGCAGCTACGGGGATCTGGCGATCCTCTCAGAGCTTTAAGTGAGCCTCCAGGGACTCGAACCCTGAACCCACTGATTAAGAGTCAGTTGCTCTGCCAGTTGAGCTAGAGGCCCACGTGAAATTATATAAAGTCTGGCTTTTTTGGCAAGTTCGTTGCTTGATAATTTAATAGGGGGTGTTTCAGATGAGTGGTAGGGCAAGTTGCTAACTTGCCCTACCACCGCATTTAATATTATACCCCGCAATTAGCCGGCTGCGAAGGTAGTCAGCCGTTCAAGCAGTGGTGGCCCTAAAATAAGCAGGCCAACAATGACGGCGGTGATGGCGGCGGTCAAAACTGCACCGGCAGCGACATCTTTTACGATTTTGACCTGGGGGTTAAAGTCGGTCGTGGCGTAATCCATGGCCGCCTCAGCGACGGTGTTCAACATTTCTGTAACCAGGACAAAGCCCATCGTCAGGATTAAGATCGCCCATTTGATCAGGGGTAGGTTTAATATGAGCCCCAAAATAACGATAACAATGGCAATAAAGAGGTGAATCTGGGCATTACGTTGTGTTTTGAGGGTATACCATATGCCAGAAAAAGCACATCGGAAACTTTCGAGGCGGTTAATTTTCTGCACCACTGTGGCCCTTTAATTTTCTGTGGGTTGAATATGGGCCAGGCCTACCCCGGTCATAATTTGGTGTTGGGCCGCCCACATTTTCTGTTTTTCTGCGGGGGTATCGTGGTCAAAACCTAAGAGGTGGAGTGCACCGTGGACCGCTAATAGGGTTAATTCTGCCAACGGTTCGTGTCCGGCAGCCAGGGCTTGAGCTTTGGCTACCGGATAGGCAATGATAACATCGCCCAGATAGCCTGGGTCAAGGTCTGGAAAATCGGGCGTTGAGATGTCTTTAAAGGATAAAACATCTGTTGGAGCGTTGATGTTTCGGTATTGATGATTAAGTTGTTGAACGGTTTGATTGTCTGTGATAACAAGGGTGATCGTCGGGTTATCGGCTCTGCTAAAGCGTTGTAGGGTTAACTGCAACGCTTTTTTTATCAAGTTGGAATCGACGTCTGCCAGAAAAGGTTTGTCAATGTAAAAAATTATACCCATTTTGATACTTTATTCGCGCCGAATCAGGTTGGCCGGACGAGGTTGAGGGTCGGTCAGAGCTTGGAGGGGCAAGGGAGCAGGGGATGGGGAGGGGACGTTTTGCCCGGTTGTCGTTTCCGGCGTTGAGGGGGTCTGGTCAGCTTGTTCTGCTTCGGTGTTAGGGGGCGCTTTGGCCTCGACTTTCGTTTGTTCGGGATATTTAATGCGAGGATGATGAACTCCCTGCAGAATGTCAACAAAGGCAGTCCGAATATCGTATAAATCGGCTATGGTCAGGTCACACTCATTCAGTTCGCCACTGTTTAGTTTGTCTGCAATCAGTTTTTGCACGATTTCGTCAATCTCTTCGGCTGAGGCCGGCTTGAGCGCACGCACTGTAGACTCTGAAATATCGGCCAACATCAAGATACCATTTTCTTTATTTTGAGGTTTAGGACCTGGATAACGGAAGTCGGATTCGTCTACCTGAATATTTTTTTCCTTGGCCGCTTCCAGAGCCTGGTAGTAAAAATATTTTTGCAGACTGGTTCCATGATGTTGGGCAATACCATCCTTGATGGTCCGTGGCAAGCGATATTTGTTTGCCAGATCGAGACCGTCTTTGGCATGACTGATGATAATTTGGGCGCTAATTTGAGGGTCGAGCTTTTCGTGAACGTTAATACCATGGGGTTGATTTTCTATAAAAAAGTAGGGACGCTGCATTTTGCCAACGTCATGATAGTAGGCCATAACCCGTACCAGTAAAGCATTGGCCCCAATGCGTTCCGCTGCTTGTTCGGCCATATTGCTAACCATAAGGCTGTGGTGGTAAGTACCGGCGGCCTTTAAGAGCAGTTGGCGCAGAAGGGGGTGGGTGGGACGGGCCAACTCTATAAGCTGAATGGAAGTCGTGATCCCCAACAGGTTACCAATGGCAAACAGGCCGATTGTGGCCAAACTGGCTGAAAATATGCCGTTCAGTAACCCCATTAGCAAAAGGGTACCGATACGAGTAACATCTATCGGGTTTGCGGGTAGGTTGAAGACGAGAATAGTGCCCACATTAATTACACCCACGTATACACTGGCCCAAAGTAGACTATTCACTCGCTGACTCTTGCCGAGGGCCAGGATGCCTGTCCAGCCACTTAAAATGAGGTAAATAACAACCAACTGGGAGGTGTAGGTGGCAATATAACCGGCGATGAAGGCCAGGATAGTGGTGACAATAAAGGCGAGCTGGGCGTCGATGAGAATAACGATCATCATTGACAGCATAGCGATTGGGTAGAGATAGGTAATGATAGAGAGGGTGGGAATCATGAATTTGGCTATAGCGATAAAGGCCAGTAACAAAAGGGTGAGCAAGACCAGACGTTTTTCGTCTGCTAAAATGCGAGGCGTGTATTGAATCAGATAGGCGCTGATGATCAGTGTGGTCAGCAGTATGAGTACAGCCGGCGCAATAAAATCTTTTACCCAACTAAAGCTGGGTTGTTGCAAACCCAAGAATTCGAGAGCCTCTATGTCTTTTGGTTCGATGATCTGTCCGGCTTCGATAATCAGCTCATTTTGTTCAAACTTAGCAGTCACGTTCTTAACGGCCTCGGCGGCCGCCTGCCGCTCTGTTTCAGTCCGGGTCTCGTCGGGGAAGGTATTGGGCTTAATCAGGTCTTCGGTAATAGCCACGATGACGTTGCCCTGTTCATCCGGGGTGTCCAGAGCAACCAGGGTAGGTAATTGACGACGCGTGGCTGGTACCTGTCCCTCCCTAATTTCGGCACTCATCGCTTGATCGAGAATAGCTAACGCTTCCTGCTTGGTTTCATTCCAGGCCTGCTCATTCATAATCAGAATTTGGTCAACGACGATATCGGTGAGAGACAGGTCAGGGATAGCTGCAACCCACTCCGACTTTTCGACTAACGAGCCATAAGGGTCAGTTCTAACAGCATCGAGATAGTCAAATATCTGGCGCAGGCGTTTGACTTGTTGCCGGGCAACTTTAGGGTCGGGGGGGCTATAAATGGTAGAAATCGAATTTCTGGCTTTCTCACGTTCAGCATTGGTTTCAACCTCGCTGACGTAGATGATCTGATTGGGGGCTAAGATGTCTTTATGAGCCACGTCGCCGATATCCAGGTCTATAACATTCGTGGAGGAAAATTGATAGGTCAGGATGAAGATGCCTGTACTGGCAAAGATAACAGCAATCAGTAAGCCACGTAAAATGTGACGGATTGATATTTGGTTAACGCGCCCGGTTTTGCTCGTGCTATTTTTTAGCATGATCTACTCTCAGTTTTGACTTTTGTACCATTCCTGATTTCCTAACACAACTTATTATTAACTGTCAACAGGGGGTTGTCAATTATCAATGAGCCTTTGGCCCAATTTATGGGTAATTATAGAAGGGGGAAGAAGCTGGCGCGTGAGAAAAAGTTACCTTAGTTGCTCAAAAGTTGACGGACAATCTGGTTAACGACCTTACCATCAGCTCGACCTTTTAAGTCGGTCATCAAACGTTTCATAACCTGGCCCATGCCCTTTAGATCGGTTACCCCCAATTCGTTTATAACAGCCTGGGCTTTTTCTCTAATTTCCTCTTCCGACATTTGAGCCGGCAGGTAGCTTTCCAGGATGGCCAACTCTGCCGATTCTTTTTCGACCAGGTCAGCCCGCTGTCCCTTCTTAAACTGGACAATGGAATCTTGGCGTTGTTTGGCCTGTTTAGCAATTACCGCCAGTACACCGGCATCGTCAAGTTCAGCCCTTGCCTCAATTTCTGCATATTTAATGGCTGATCTTAAACTGCGCAGAGTCTCGGTCCGTAGTTTATCTCTGCTTTTCATTGCCTCTTTAAGATCATTGTTGAGTTGGTCTTTCAATGTCATCGTTTGGTTCCTGTCTTTTTTTCATAAAGGTTAATTAAATACGACATCACTCAAAACTTCTTTTGATGGCTTTGTTCTGCAGCCGGGTCATCCCTTAATAATTCCAGCGCATGAGGGAGGGCGGGTAAAATTGTTTCCAGATTCTCTCGGACTGCTTTTGGACTCCCCGGCAAATTGATGATGAGCGTTTGGGCTCTAATACCGGCCACCATTCTGGAGAGCATCGCGTGGGGGGTAACGGCCAGGCTGTCACGTAACATAGCAAAGATCAAACCGGGCGCTTCTTTTTGGATCACCATGCGAGTTGCTTCGGGTGTAACATCACGCGGGGCAAAACCGGTGCCACCCGTCGTAAAAATTAGATTCAGGTGATAGTGATCCACCCATTTTAACAAAGTATCCTTGATAATATCCAATTCGTCCGGGATAATCGCCGCACACTCGACAACGGCTTTTAATCTTTCGGTAACAAGCTGGCGGATCACCGGACCACTTTTATCCTCGTAAGCGCCGGTTGAGCCTCGATCACTGATAGTTAAGATGCCAACTTTGGCCTGAGACATTGCGAATACACTCCAATAACTCGCTTCCAAGCATTATCTCAATGTATTTAATCATATTTCCGATAATGATTTTTTGCAAATCGCAGCCTGGAGGTGGTAATATAGCTTATATTCGATACGGTAGATTTTTTGGATGTCCGATAATACCGTGGGTCTCCATTTCGAAAAGGAAACCGTCACCGCCAGGTTCGTCGCCCCCTCTGGGGAAACGGTCGAAAGGAAGGTCGAAATCCGCACCAATCCCATTACCTGGCGCACCAGTCGTATTGCTTTCAGCCGCCTGGCCGAAAAGGAGACCGGCACAGATGTCCTGCCTCAGCCGCCTCCTGACGCTCAAGAAACGTCGAGTTGTCCCTTTTGTAGCCCCCAGGTCGTGTCAAAAACACCGCAATTTCTGCCTGAACTGGCCCCATCTGGACGTTTGATACAGGGTGATTCGATCTTATTCCCCAATCTGTTTCCTTATGGCTCTTATTCTGCCGTCAGTCTGTTCGATAACAGCCACTTCGTGGAGATCGGCACGGCCTCGTTGCCATCATACACCAACAGCTTCTTAAACTGTGGCCAATATTTGCAGCGTGTTCTCACCTACGACCCTGAAGCGATCTACATGGCCATCACCCAGAACCACCTGCCCTCGGCCGGCGGCTCTTTGGTGCATCCCCATCTGCAGGTCCACGCCGACAGGATTGCCTCCAACCACCACCGCTTTCTCCAGCAACGGGCGGCACATTACTTTCAGGAGACCGGTTCTTATCTCTTTTCGGATTATCTACGTTATGAAAAGCAGGTCGGAACCCGGTATATAGGCAAAACCGGTCCTTGGCACTGGCTGGCGGCCTTTGCCCCCGAGGGGTTTTTTGAAATTTGGGGTATCCTGCCCCAAGTCACCTCCCTACACCAACTGGCCGCTTCAGAATGGCAGGCGTTGGCCCGAGGTGTTCTCAACACCCAGCGCTTCTATCGAAGCCTGTGCCGGAATGGGTACAACTTGGGGCTCCTGTTCCTGGAAGATGGTACAAACTACCTCGAACTGCGGGTGGTGATCCTGGTTCGCTCCAACTACGCCCCCTGGGTGCGAAACGACCACACCGGCTATGAGGTCATGCTTGGGGATATGACCACCTTTGTGGCCCCGGAAGAGACGGCTGAATCTGCCCAGCCCTTTTGGCCAAACGGATAATCACTGATGTTTAAGCTCGCGGTGGACCACAGTCCACCGCCCAAAACGCGGACTGTCCCACGGGGAGGCAGCAGAGCTGCACAGGTCAGCGGAGCTGCACAGGTCTTCGCACTGGTCCGCTCGAAGCTTACAAGAAAGTTGCTAAATTCTACCGACGCCCATGACAATGCTTAAACTTACGACCACTGCCGCATGGACAGGGATCGTTGCGGCGAGTCCGGGCAAAGCGGCGTTGTAGTTCTGCTTCCTCTTCGGCCAGGATATGCATAATATTGGCCGGTGGTCGTCCGGCGTGTAGTTCGGCGGCCATCAGCCGCATCGGCCGGTCAATGTGGCTGAAGAAGGCTTTATAGCCTGCGCATAGATAATTTAGTCCCGGCTCGCCGTTGGGGGTGTACAGGATACGATTTTTGGGGCAGCCGCCGTTGCAAATGAAGCGCACTGCACACGCCCAACAATAGCCGGGTAAGGTGTCTCGCTTGGCCAGCCCAAACTGGCGCTGCTGCTCCGAGCCGACCAGTTCAACCAGGGGCATTTCCTGGACATTACCCAGCTTGTAGTTTGGTTCGACAAAGTGATCGCAGGCGTAGAGGTCACCGTTGTGTTCCATAGCCAGGGCGGTGCCGCACGTTTCCTCAAATATGCACAGGCCGGCCGGTTGTCCCAGCCAGGCGGCCAGAGCCACGTCAAAAATTTGCACAAAGAGTTGTCCCACGTCGTGCCGGACCCACTCATCAAAAATGGTGATGAGAAAGTTGCCGTACTGCTGGCCTGTCACCGAGCGGGCAGTCACTTTCTCGCCTTCCTGAAAACCGGTCCGGTTGTCTCGTTCCACAATGGCAATAAATTGGATAAACTGCGCCCCCACTTCATCCCGGAAAAATTGGTAAACTGCCAGGGGGTGGTCAGCATTGGCGGCATGAACCGTGGTCAGTAGGTTAAACTCAACCCGATGTGCTTTCAGTAGATTCAGTCCGGCCATGACCCGCTCAAAGGTAGGCCGACCGGCTTTATCAACCCGGTAATAGTCGTGCAACTCGCGGGGACCATCGAGACTGAGGCCAATGAGAAAATCGTTCTCTTGAAAGAAGCGGCCCCAGTCATCGTCCAGGGTGGTGCCGTTGGTTTGGAGGGCATTGTGGATTTTCATACCCGGCTTACGATATTTTTGCTGAAATTCCACCGCCCGCTTAAAGAAATCCAGCCCCATCAGGGTTGGCTCACCGCCTTGCCAGGCAAAGGTGACTTCGGGCACGCGCTGGGCCTCGATATATTGGCGGGTGTATTCCTCCAGTAACGCGTCGGCCATGCGAAAGCGGCTATCGGGATAGAGCCTCTCTTTGGCCAGGAAGTAACAGTATTTGCAATCGAGATTACAGATGGCCCCCCGAGGTTTGAGCATAATGTGAAAGGCCGGGGGGGCAACGGTTTGCGGGCCGGCGGTGGGTAGCGTACTTACTTGATTCATCCAGAGTTTTCCTTGAAAATAGCCGTTAGCCGTCAGCAGTTAGCCTTCATAATTGACGAGATTAGCAGAATTGCTATAAGATGTCAATAATACAGGGGAGAGGAAAGATGATCGATATGGTGATCCTTGATCACACTTACGGTCCCGACGAGCCCGGCAGTGATCACCTGAGTGCTCATCAATTCATCGAGCACGTGGCACGTATGCGCGAGGAGGGTTTGCTGACCGACAAGGCCCGTGCCTTCGCGACGCATATAGCCCACGAAGGTAATCCTGTCCACCCGGAACTGGCGGACTTCGCCGCCCGGCATGGTTACGAAGTAGCGTATGATGGGCTTGCGGTTTCAAAAAACTGAAAAATCTGATATACTTGGAATCAAGATTATTGTCTCGTTGATAGACTTCACGGACCTCACCACATTGCCACACTGAACCATACTTCAAAATGACCCCAAGATTTTGCCTAGGCTTTCGTTGATGAAAAGAGGGTCTCATGCTAAAAAAACTGTCGTTATCCCTAATCCTGGCTGTTGTTATGATTATGGGTACGCTCTGGGGGCTGGCCACGCCGGGACGTGCCGTCACCCTGGACGTGTGTTCTGTTGGTTGTCCTTTTAACACGATTAACGGTGCTTTGGTTTCAATTTCCATCACGCCCGGCCCGCACACGATTCGCGTGTCCAATGAAATTTTCGCGGAGGGCGGCGCTCTCCCCATCCCTCAAATCCCCACCAAGATTACGCTTGATGGTGGTTACGACCCAACTGCACTGGCCACCGGTTACGCCGTAAAAACAGTGGCCCGTACCCGTGTGGTGCCTGCCTTGCCAAACAGTGCCCAACTCATCAAGGCGATTGGCACCGGGACCCAAACCCTGCACATTCGCGATTTTGACATCTCTGGGGCCAGAGCGCCTCTCGGTTCAGGCGCCGGTTCAGGGGGAATTTTGGGGTCCAACTTGTTCCAGTTAACTCTTGAGAATTGTCATATTCACCTGAATGTAGGCGATGATACGGTTGGCTCGTCCTTTGGCGGTGGCGTGACCGTGGTCAATGTAACCACTGCGCTCATTGTGGATAGTGAAATCTATTCTAACGCGGTCACCTCGGTGGGTTCCGGCGGCGGGGTGATGTTTAGAGATGTAGGCCAGGCCGTCATTAAACGTACATTAATTTACTCCAATGGGGCGGCCATGGATGGGGGAGGCATTGAGTTTCAGCTTGTGCCACCTAATCCAGATACGCTTTTTATGGAAGACAGCCAGATTTTTGCTAATCTGGCGAATGCTGGTTTTGGGGGTGGGGTTGATATTGTTAATACTACTCCGCCTGCGCCAATCGCGCCTAATATTATGATGCGCACCAAAATCGAGCGAAATAGAGCAACCGTAGGCGGAGCAGGCATTGCGCTGCAAAACAGTGCTGCCGGCCCGGTCCAGTTAGATTTGTGGAATGTGTTGATTGATAATAATATGGTCACGATGCCACCACCAGGATGTGGCGCTGCTCCGGGAAGCGGAGGCGCTATTTTTATGGGAGCCACACCGGCCATACCAGATACCTTAATTGAAGTAAACAGTACCATTGCCGACAATGCGCCTGATGGTATTTGTGATTTTACGGGAATTACCGGCCTTCCTTCAAATATTTCCATTGACAAGGGGATCCACGCTGCGAATCCTCCTGCTGGAGCAGGGGGTACAGAGATACTCCCGGTAGCTACGGCCGGGGCTGCTACGGTGGGGGACACGGCTATCAGCCAAGTTGGGTTAGGACCTGGGCCTAACACGATCATTGCTCCTGTAGTCGCCTCCCCACCTGCCGGTTTTGTGCTGCCCGGTGTTGATTATCACCTGGCCCCGGGTTCGGTGGCCATAGATGGGACGACCCCTGGTATTTCAGCCCCACCTGACGACCTGGATCGTCTCTCTCGCCCGTCTGCTGCCTCCGGGCTGGTAGATATGGGCGCTTACGAAACGGGCATCAACCTCAGTGCCAGCCAAAAACAGGCTCAACCCAACCTGACTGGCGCCGGTTCGGTGGTCACTTACACGGTCATTATAACCAACTCTGGTATTTTCTCTGGCTCTGCGACAATGACTGACACACTCCCCTTGAGTACCACTTTGGAGCCGGGCAGTGCTTCGGCTTCGCCCGGAACGGTTATAACGGGGAGTGGCGGCATCACCTGGACCGGCTTTATCACTACCGGAACCAGGGTGGCCATCACCTACGCCGTGAGGTTGGGAAACGTTATCACCGGCTGGCAATTCATTAACACCGCCTATATTCTTGGCTCGACCGGTAACCCGGCCACCGGAAAAAGTTACTTCACCCGTACGGCCACGGTAAATACCCTGGTCGGTGGCAGTAGCACGACGATACCAGATGTTTACCTGCCGCTCATCGTCAAAATGTAAGGCAAAATCCATCTTTCTGTTGTCTCAAAATACACCTTTTGACGTGTGACAATCCGCCCATTATTGGATAAACATAGATCAACAAAGCATTACCATCTGGGCATCGTCACCGTCTTATCTATCGCTGCCAGTTGGCTACCTGCCCGCAGTGCAACCAGAATTAGTGTCCGGGAGAGTTTGGCTTACCAGTAAACTTTTAGCTTGTTCTTATCAATCCGTCAGGAGAATATTGGCCAGGTTCAAGCGTTCTTGGATGAGCGTCAGCAGTTGGGGGCGCAGATTGGCCGCTTGACCAAACTCTGCCTTGGTGATCAGGGTTAACTCCACGTTTTGTCCCATCGTGCCGGTCTCGCTGACCACTTGCCACGACTCCCGCAAACCTGGTAGTAAATTGACCACTTCTTGTCCCAAATTCTTCAGCAAGGGTAAGGCTCGATCCAGATCGGTCGCCGCTATCTTGATAGTAATATTGGCCGACGAATGCAGACCCCGGCTGAAGTTACAGATGAAGCGCATCTCGCCGTTGGAGATAACGTAAAGTTCGCCGGTGCGTGCTCGCACCCAGGTGGCGTTCAGACTGACATGCTCGACAACACCTTCGATTGTTTCCAGTTGGGCCTTAATCAGGATCGCTTCTCCAACGTCGAACTTGTCTTGAAAGATAATGGCGATGCCGGCCAGAAAGTCACCGATGAAGGTGCGACCGGCAAAGGCCAGGGCAGAACCGAATAGGCCCGCTACCCAAATCACAGTATCTTGATGGGCAAACTGGCTCAGGCTGACCAAAATGGCAATGATGAAGGCCAGCAAGCTGACAGCGTTGGCCAGGAGTTCTTGCAACGTTTCCCGACGTTTCTGTCGCATCTGATGAGTCGTCTTGAATTCATCGGGGAGCCATTTATTCAATTTTGACCACTGCTTCGACACGGCTTCAGCCTTGACCACATGATCAAGTCCAGAGATAAGTCCCTTCCGCTCTCGATGTCCGTCCTTTTTGGCTGAAGTTGCCGCAGTCTTGAGAAAACTGGCGGGAAAAGTAAAGTTATGGAGCAGCAAGATGAGGCTGGCGATGCGCCAGGATAAGCGATGGAAAATCCAGGCGATGACAAAAGTAATCACGATGGTGCTCAATTTAAATATCATAGACATTGGAATAAATTGTTGAAGGATTGCCATAGATTAATCATCCCTCTCTTTCTTTGCTCATGGAAATTTGGTTAACAAAAAAGATTGACTGATAGACATCTTAACCCATCAGTCAATCGAAAAAGGTATCCTATTAGCAACTAACAAAAATTCATCTTACCGGCAAATCAGCGTTGGTTGTTGAGACTCCCGTAAAACCTGGTCTACTGCACTGCCGAGGATGATCTCCAGAGCTGGCTGAAATCCATAGCCGCCCATAATGATCAAGTCGCACTGGTACTCGGCGGCTGTGTTCAAAATAACTTCGGCCACTTCTCCCCGCGTGGCCACAAAGGTGGCCGTTATCCCCCGTGTTTCCAGATAGGCTTGAGCCTGGACCAGCGTTTCTTTATCACGGTCTTTTTCGATGACGGTCATTACCACCAAGGGGATCTGCCATTGGCCAGCCAGATACGTGGCGATGAAGAGGCCTTCATTGGCCTTAGGGCTACCATCGTAAGCCACAAGAGGTCGCTTCAGGGGGGAAGCAGGTCCGGGGACGGCTAACACCGGCCTGGGACAGCGATGAAGCGCGGTGTGGAAGCCTGAGCTGAGCTTGTTCAGCGGGCGAGAGCCAGGCGGATGGGCCAGGTGCATAATGACCAGATGGGCCCACTGGGCTCGTTCACATACCTTGCGGGCCACCTTGCCCACTTCGATGGATAACTTGCCCGGAATGTCAGCCTCCCGGCAACGCCGGTTAAATTCAGCCTCTATGGCCTGGACTGAGCCACTCTTGTTTTGGGCTTCTTCACGAATCACGTGCAAGCCGTGTAACCGTCCCCCCTCTCGCCGGGCCACGACGAAGGCTTGCTCCAGGGCATCCCAGCCGCTCTTTTCACCGCTGACCGGAACCAGAATATGATTGAATAGACGCTCATCGGGGCCAGTAAGCGACCGTTCTCGCCGCCACTGACCGGGGGCCGGCCCGGTCTCTAAGGAATCGGGGATAAGCGCATCTCGCAATTTCTCCTCGGCCCGGGTCATAATCCGTTCTGGCGTTTCACTGCATTTGGCGGCCAGGTCGGCCGCGGCTGTCTCAGGATCAATCGACCAGCCTAACTTTTTCTCCAACTCAACCCGGTGTCTCAATATCCACAGATAGAGATCGGTTACCGTCCGCTCAGGAAAATCCCGCAAGATGCCTCGTTCCCGAATAATTTGTACGACCGGTAAATAAACATTGTCGTACCAGGAGCAAACTGCCTCCTCATGAGAGATTTCCCGGCCCTGTTCCTGGCCCAGCAGGTAGCGGTGGGCTTCAATTTGTGTTTCCAGTTCCCAATATCGTCCGGGAACGGTCGTTTGTAAATCTGCTTCGGGCCGGAGCTTATCCAGATTGGTCCGTTCCAAAAAGTCGGCATACTCAGCCTTAATAATCAGGTCATCCGGCTGGTCATCCGGTTCAAGCGGCACTTTTGTTTTAAACTCGGTGACATACGCCTCAATGTGGGTAGCGCCAAGCTCCCGGGCGACCGAGACGCGGTGATTGCCATCCAGTACAAAATAGACCTGGCCAATCTGGTAGACTTCAATAGGGGGCAAACCGCTTAAGCTAAGCGTGGCTGCCTTAACCCCGGCCCAGCGATGTTCGTCGCTATCCTGGCGAGGTAAAAAACTCCGGGTGAAGTCGGTGTAACGGCCCACACTGCCCACGATGGCCTCCAGGGGAATCTCCCGTAATCCTCGCGATGAGCCACCCCTGAGCTTAAATTTCTGGCGTACCTCTTCAAAAGAAAGAAGATCGATCGGTTGGCCGGTCAGGCGGGCCATAATTTCCTGCATAGCTGCCTGCTGGCGAGCCCGGCGAAAGTCTATCGAGGCCTGGGCTATGTTCAAGCTACTCGGTTCTGCCATGATTATACTTTAGTCTCTTTCAAAAAAGTTTGAATACGATCCACGATTGTTTGGGCCTCTTTTTGGCCATACTTGTAAGCTTGGCTGAGCGGAAAAACTTCTACATAATGGATGTAATTCGGGGTAAGCGGTATCCCCTCGCTGTGATTAATGACCAGATCGACCCGGTAGTTTCGATCCGTTTTGCCAGTGGCTGAGCGATCTCGTACCACTCTGACCTCGGCAATGTCTTCAAATGAGTACGTTTCAATTTTGGAGCGAAAGAAAGATCTTGGCTCTTTTAAGATCACCTGCTGCCTGGTTTTATCCAGGATAAGCGACTGATTGTAATGGGGGCCAACTACGATGAGAAGCCCAACAATAATCCCCAGAACTCCGAGTGGAACAACCGGACGCTGCTCGGTAAACAGCAACTGGCCGACATAATGGACAAAACTCAGGCCGCCATAGCCAGCCGGAGAAGAAGTCTGAATGCCTGATTCGGCCGATGGGACCTGTTGTTGGCTTTCCAGTAAATCGGGTAAACTTGCCTCTTCCGGGGTAATCGGTCTGATCCGAACCAGGGTAACAGCCAGGAGCCCGGCTACCAGGACAATTAAGCCAAAAGCCAGCAGCTTAGTTTTGGCCCCGGCCTTGATCACTAATAACGTTGGTGTTTGTTTGGCAACTCTCATCAGTACAAATCCCTTAGCTTCCGGCCCAATCGCCCCAACCGATGTACTCATCACGGGTGACATAGCCATCGATAATTTCAATTTTACGGGCCACTCGCGCGGCCAGGGCCTTATCGTGCGTGACCATTAACATTGTTTTGCCCTCCGCCACCCACTCTTCAAAGAGTTCAAAACAGACCTCGGCCCCTTTCGGGTCAAGTCTACCCGTCGGTTCATCGCCGACAATCAAGGGGGGGTCCACAGCCACGGCCCGGGCAATCCCGGCCCGTTGCTGTTGGCCGCCGCTGACTGCATTGGGAGCCTTGTCGGCTTGATCGGCCAAGCCGACTCTGTCTAACAGGTACATAGCTCGTTCTCGACGTTCCTTGGGGGTATACTTGTGAGCCAAATCCATGGGCAGGATAACGTTTTCAAGTAGGGTCAGGGCAGGCAGCATCTGAAAGAATTGGAAGATAATCCCCACGTTATGGCGACGCCACAGGGCCATTCGATTTTCGCTCAGTTTATTGAGGTTTTTTCCGACAACCATCACCTCGCCACTGGTAGGCCGGTCGATCCCGGTAATCATATTCAGCAAAGTTGATTTCCCGTTGCCGGAAGGCCCCACGATGGAGACAAATTCTCCGGTCTGGATGTCAAAAGAGATACCCTTGAGAATGGTCACCTCACCATCACCGACCGGAAAACTCTTTTTGACATCTTTGATTGCGATAAGCGGATCGTTTCCATTGTTTTTAACCATTATGACTTCTCCTACGTGAGAATTGTGAGCTTTTATTTATTCGTACGACAAACTTTCCCGCACACTAACGCTGATCGCTCCCCTGGCCGGAAACCAACTGGCGGCAATACCTAGCCCGGTAATAATGATCAACCAGATCCAGATGCTGGTCACGGAATAGTCAAAAACCAATTTGGCGTTCACAGACAGGCCAACGGCTGTATTCAAAGCCATACCAAAGGGAATACTGATCGGCACGGCGATCAGCCAACTCAGCCAGCCCAGAATAACTCCTTCGGTGATGAACAGGGTACCAATGGCGGTATTGGAAGCGCCGATAGAGCGCAGAATACCAATTTCGACCCGCCGCTCCATAACGTTGATGGATAAAACACCGCTCAGGGCGATACCACCGATAATGGCAATCAGGATGGCCATTATCAGCAGCAGATAGACAATAATGTTGAACTGCTGGATAACGTCTTCGGACAACAGCAGAAGTGTGTCGGTTTTATTGGCTTGCAGGTCATAGCCTCGCTCGTTGAAACGGCGGCGTAGATTGGCGGCCACCATCACATCCTCATCGGGCGTGATGTCTTTTGTTCTTACAAATAGATCATTGCCTCGACCCACCTGCCGGTCGGCGATGAGTAGTGTCTGGCGCGGGGCAATGATTCGACGGTCATTAATGGGATCATTCACCAGCCCGACGACTAGCCAGTCCGTCTCTCCTTTGGTCGGAATGTCCAGGGTCACCCAGTCACCAACCTTTACCCCGACTTCTGTCGCCTCCTTTTGGTGCATCACCAGGGCGTAAGTATCACCGGTTTGCAGCCAGCGTCCGGTCCGCATTTGGGGGCCGTAAATCTCGGACGGAATGGGCATCCCGGTGATTGTCACGTTCCGGTCGTCAAAAGACTCGGGTTGGTTTGCCAGACGCATCTCCCCCCTGACCGGGGCCCACATTTCGATCTCAGAAGCCCTCGGTTCAGTGCGTCGCACCAGACGTTCAACGCTTGTGAACCGTTCTTCGTCCTCAAAGCCGAGAATGATATTGGTTCTTAGGGTGTCGAACAAGACCGGGCCAAAGGTAAATCTGATCGAAGTTTGGGCACTCATCACCGCCATGAATAAAATGCCGGCCCCAACCAGGGTGATTTGGGTCATAAATACCCGCGTCTTGTTGCGGAAGGTATTACTGACGGCCATGGAGGTCATTCGGGAGACGAAAGTTAGTTTAGCCATCAAACGGTCAATCAAGCCCCCGCCACCGGTGAGACCGTAACTGCTAATGGCCTCCCGGACGGTAATGCCTGCCCCCCGCAAGATGGGCAGGGTTGAAATAATCAGGGGGGAAAGAATGCAGATAAGCACCTGGGTCAGTGCAGTTCGGGACGAGATACCAAATGGGCCAGGGTCCATCGTCATGAAATCAACTAACCAGGTTCGCAGGCTATGGGCTGCTAGCGCTCCTAGCGGAACAGAAACCACTATAGCCAGCAGACCATAAATCAAGACGGTGGTGTAGTAAAGAAGCAGTATCTGACCGCGGGTAGCCCCAATCGCCTTGAGTACCCCGATTTGGGGTACCTGTTGGCTGATGATAGCGGTGATGGTATTGTATACCAGAAACAAGCCCAGGATCAGGGCGGCAAAGGCCATCACCTGCAAAATAAAAAAGACACCATCAATCGGATCTTGGGCCGGATGTTTGCCCGGATCAATAATTTTAGTACCCTCATTGGTACCGGGATAGACCTCAACATCTTCACCCTCTATCTGATCTTCGATTCGTGTGGCCGCTGCTTTGGCCCTTTCTTCGGTGTATTTTCCCGGTGTCGAGGCGGTGACATAGGTATAATTTCTAATGCCGGTCAGTTCGGTAAAATGTTCTTTGGTCGTAAAAAAGGTCGGATCGCCGCCAAAATTGGGCGGAGGCGCGTTTTGATACCGGGTCACTCCCCCGATTTCTACCAGCCGTTCTTTGTCATTGATAAAAAGATAAACGCGATCTCCGGTCTTGAGACCATAGCCCCGATTGATCGTCATGATCTTATTTTGGGGCCAGTCCCCCTCTTCTAATCTGAGGGTGAAAAGCTTCATATCCTTATAGTCTTCCCGAGCGCGCAATATGGCCGGTTGCCAGGGTTCATCCGGGCTGCGCCGCCACTTAATGCCCTCGCTGAACTGCCCTTCGGCTTGATCAACCTCCTTAAATTTCCTGATGCTATCGATCATATCTTGATCGATACCTTTATTTCCAAGACTTAGACCAATGGAGGCCGGCTTGTTCTCCAGCCAGTTGGTGGTAATATCTTGCTGGATAAATTGGAGAGAGCCCATAATAGCGCCAACTGCAATTGACCCAATCGAGATAATGATGACCACCTGAATGGTCCGAGACATATTATCGAATAAATCGCTCAAAATTTTCTTTCGGAGTACACCTTTTAGCATAAAATCAATGCCTCCAATACCAATTACCAATTAGTAGTGTTAGTAAATTATTCATTTCTAATTGCTAATTGTTAATTGCTTTAGCTTCCGCCCCAATCCCGACGGGTCCGATACTCATCCTTAGTAATCCTACCGTTGACGATTTCAATCTGACGCGATACCTGCGTGGCCAGTTCTTTATCGTGGGTAACCATCATAATTGTTTTCCCTTCGTCGACCAACTGTTTAAAGATATCAAAAACAAGATGGGCCGATTTCTGGTCAAGGTTTCCGGTTGGCTCATCGGCAATGAGTAGAGGTGGGTCGTTAGCAATAGCCCGGGAAATCGCTGCCCGTTGCTGTTGGCCGCCGCTAACCATGCTGGGTAATTTATGCATCTGCTCTTTGAGGCCGACCATTTCCAAGAGATACTCAGCTCGCTTTTTCCGCTCCTTGCCACTGTACTTGCCGGCCAGTTCCATCGGCAACATCACGTTGTTGAATAGGGTCAATGTCGGCATCATCTGGAAAAATTGAAAGACAATGCCTACATTTTTCCCTCGCCATAACGACTGTTGATTGGCATTCATACTGTGGATCTCTTTACCCGTAACCAGCACCTGGCCACCACTGGGATAGTCAATCCCCGTACACATATTGAGGAGCGTTGATTTACCATTCCCCGATGGTCCCACAATCATCACAAATTCCCCCGGATACACCTTGAATGAAATCCCTTTGAGAATGGTGATTTCAGTATTGTGGCCCACGATAAATTTTTTAACTACTTCCTTAACATTGACGATAGGTTCTCTGCCATTCTGTTCAGCCATGCCTGACCTCAACTGTGAACTATAAACTCTCTAAATTAACAATTCCGGTTCTGTGTAAACATTCAACCTCAAAGCCCCAACGATCTCATGGCTCCCACCGTAAAGATGTTATGCTTGACCGTGTAAGATTCGGCATTGTAGAATTCGGCTACATTCACGTCATACGGTTGGGTTACGTCTTCGAGTGGAACATCGATATAGCCGTGCTCGAGACGAAAAGCCACCATCCGGCCGGTCTTGCCCTTGGCTACCAGGTCTACGGCGATGATGCCAAAATTGGTGGCTGCCAGCAGATCCCAGCCATCGACATCGCCGGTACGGGTCAGGTAAGAGAGGGGCTGGTGTAAGAGGTGCTCCCCGGTAACTTCTTCCAAAACACGAACCACCATAGGCCCGCTGCCCCGTTCCCCGGCCACCACGACGTCAGCCGATAAGAGCGCTACCTGCTCGGGTGCTTTTGTTGGGTTGATGTGAGCGAATTCGCTCATGACCAGAATGGCATAATTGCTGGGGATTTTGCGTTTATCATCGAGTAATAGTTCACCCAACTGCTGGGGATCGAAGGAAACTTCTGGAATAAGGGTACGGTCCGCATTAGCAAACATAGAGATGAACATGGTGGTCAGCCCGGTGTCGTGGCCCAGAACGGAGATGACGGCAATTTCCTCCCGTGAGGCAGCAATCTCGCGTACCTCGTGTACGAAGCCCACCCCCCGGCGCACGGCGGTCGAGGTGCCGAGTGTATAAGTGGTGCCCGGGATGTCATTATGGACCGATTTGGGGATGCCAATCACAGGCACGCCTTCCTGGCTCAAACGCGCGCCGAACCTGAGTGAGGTGTTAGATCCCAGCACAATCAGGGCCTCAAGTTGCAAATGGTCGAGCGCCCGCTTGACGTGGTTAGTTAGATCCAGGGGCTGTTCCGGGTCGGCACTGACTCGCAAGAAGAGAGGCGCGTCTTTTGCATTGAGTTGGGCCGGGTCGATGCGACTGCAATGTAAGAATGAACCCGCCATCCGATCAATATCGCGGACCCTGGGCTTGGTCATAATCATGGCATTATCGGCGTGGGTAACCGGGTCTTCGGGGTCGTAATGTATAAGCCCCTCCCACCCTTTACGGATACCAACAACCTCGTAGCCCCGGTCGATAGCATTATGGATAATTGTTTTTAGACAAAAATTCAGGCCCGGTGAAGTGCCTCCGCCTGTAAGTAGGCCGATTCGTTTGGCCATAGTTTCACCCTCCTCAAGATGTTTAAGATAAATTTGAACTTAGTATACATCATGACTCTGATGGGACAAACGTCCTGGTGATGATTGGGGATATGAGGATAATTACTGTTCGCTTATCGTGCCGCTTTACGATTATACTACTTGTGGAGAAAATCCTTAAATCTTGGTTAGGAGACAGTAATTGTTATTTGTCAGGAATAATAGGGGACGACAGGTAGAGGATTTCACAGCGCAGTCAAGCCGCAATCAAACTAGTACCTGACCAAATTGATTGTGATAGGTTCGTAGTAACGACTTTAGTCGTTTTTGCCGCTTAATCAACGACTAAAGTCGTCACTACCATTCATCAAAATTTTCTTGGTCAGGCACCAATACTTGTCAAGGTTAAAATTCGGGAGTAAGGGCATGGCCTTGCGCCTGCCCCGTTCGTGACACTATTGGGTACTGGAGGCGGCCAATGGTCAACATTAGGCGTATAAAAAAGTTCTACCCTGGTAGGTAAGCAAGTATGGCTGAATTATGTCTGAAGCTTATGGCAGGGAGACGGTGCTATGTTATTAGGTGTCAGTTAATAGCTGTACCTGTACCTGCCATCGTAATAGGGACGACTGTAATAGGCCCGATTATCGTAGCTGCGGTAATAATTGTAACCATAGTCACGGGGTTTGTAGTAGCCACGATAGTAGTAGCCATAAGGATAGTAGCCAGACCTGTAGTAACCACGGTTGTAGTTAGGCTTGTAGTATCTACTGTAGTAGCTGGGCTTGTAGTAACCACGATGATAGTAGCCATAAGAATAGTAGCGAGGTGTGTAGCAACGATGGGGGTAGCAGTAGATACGATGGTAACAGCCACGGTCATAGTAACCATAATCACCGGGTCCACTGGCCGGTGGCGCTGCATGACTGACCGAAACGGCAATCAATTGCAGCAAGACAACAATTACCATAATAGATATTATTTTTCTCATACGTTCCTCCTGTTTATTTTGAGCTATGCTTTCAAGGGGCTATGCCCCAACATGGTGGATAGAACCGTTCTTATACGCTCCCCATTGACCAACAGCCGCCTCCAATACCCAATTCCATCGTTAGCGTTTTGGACAAAAAAAGCCCACACCAAAAAATTGGTATGGGCTTGGTATACTTGGTTCATAAGACTCCTCGCCAAAAGTTTACGTCAAAACAGGTCGGGGCTGTATACCCGATAAAGATTTGACGCAAAACCAAAAATTGTTTTTAAAGTGCAGTTAATGTGAGCTATTGCTCATCCAACACGGCTATTTGCCGAGCAGTTCAGTCTAGTACTCAGTGCAAAACTGTAGCTGGTGTATCCCTATGCACCAGCGGCAAGGCATAGGGATGCCTTGCCTACGTTTTTGGTGTATCCCTATGCGCCAGCGGCAAGGCATGGGGATGCCTTGCCTACGTTTTTGGTGCATCCCTATGCGCCAACGGCAAGGCATGGGGATGCCTTGCCTACGTTTTGCCCTGGAAACCAGTCTAATTTTAGTTTAACATCTTCATTATGCCATTTGATTGGGGAGGATGTCAAGCAAATACTTTAGGGCTTTTGTCCTATGCTTCCTGATTATCAATTAATTTTTGCCACGGTCCCTGAATGCCATTTTCAGTAACGCCGTAATATACGTGGACGTTGTTATCAGAGTCACGTTGAACCAGATCAAATCGAGTTTGACCACCCCGTTTGTATTTCTTCCAGACCCCAATGTCGCCATGCCATTCCACTTTGTTGACGTCAACCGCATTGGTTTCGTGTTCGGTCAGCGCATATTGCCACAACTTCCTGGCCGATTTTTTAGTCACGTTATGCACAATATCGCCGTTGCGCAGATCTCTCAAGCTGTAGTAAGTGATGCCCTTGCGAACCTCTGCCAACACGATTTCGACCCCGGTTTTTGGTTCGGGAGATACGCCGTTTTGGGATGATAGATCAATCTCGACCTCTGATAAGGTGGTCTCGGGTTCAACGTCTGCATCTTTTATCTTTAAGCTTCGTTTGACCAAAGCGACAATTTCATCGCGTACGGCCAGATTGGTATCGGTTTCATCTCTGACGTAGATTTTATTTTCATCAATCACATAGGGCGGGTCGTCGCCAACCGGTATCGAGATTTGCAGAACCTTTTTGCCTCGAGTTTCTTGTTGGTCAATTTGAATATCAAGGGGCGGGGTAATTTTCTTTTCAACTTCGTGGCGAATAATCTGAGCTCCCTCCTGCGGTTTGGCCAGGCCAATCACCGGGCTGTCAGGAGCATCGGACAGACCCACGTAAATAGTGCCACCATTGGTGTTGGCAAAGGCGCAGATGTCGCATATGATGGCGTACAAGTGACCACCCCGGCGGGCCATTGCTTTATGGAAAGATTGGACAATATTTGTGCCCTGTTTCCGGGCAGCCTGAACATGGTCGAAGGGAGCTTGGGCCGGACGGAAGGGACGCGTCCTGGAAAAGTCCGTGCTGAAGAAAAGTTCCTTTAGAGCTTCAAAAGTCGGCTCCGGCAGTTGTATTTCAGTCACCCGGTCTCCTACTCCCAGCCGGTTTTTATCATTGGGATCCCGGTGAAGTCGGTGTGCATCCGAACCCTGAATGCAATGCATACGACGCGGATATTCCGGTTTGGAACCGTTGTAAAAGTTAGCCGTTGTCCGCCTGCGCTTGCTTTCCAGGTCGGTTACTTCCAGGGCATGCAGATTAGGATCTTGAGTATAGGCAATTTTGGTTTGCCCGCCAAAATCAAAATCCTGCATAGCTACCCCATTGGAAGAATTAGCGTGGGCAGCAATAGCCAGCCCTCCGGCCTCGTTGATAATACGATAGGCCGTGAGGACATCAACCGTAGCCCCCACATTCGTTGAACCTTCGTCTAGCAGATCGGGGGGCACGCGCAGGTTCAGCAAAATATGTTCCAATTCTCGGATTGTTGTTTCAGGAGGAAAGATACCTAAAATATGAAATCCGAGGGTGGCGGTTAGTTCAAAGCCGGGTAATAGCAAAACATTATTTAAGAGGTGACGATATCGTTCTAATTGCTGTTTTTCATCCGGGTTTATCCGTTTCAGTCGCTCTAAAAGTTCAAGATCTTCTATTTCGGTCCGGAGGGCCCTTATCCCTCCAACCGTGTTATGATCCGTAAAAGCGATAATATCCAGGCCGACATTTTCGGCTTTTTGTAAAATATCCAGGTAACTAATCTCTGGTTCCTGGTAGTCTTTTGAACCAGGGGTGTGCAAATGTAAATCAACGCGATACCATTTCATCTGATCGCGGTTGTTTCGGCGTTTTCGGGCCATAATATAACCTCGCATATTTATTTGTTTAGTGGGTGATTTTAGCAGCATACACTCCCTGAAATTACCTGGTTGTCGAGCCGCCTATAAAAAGAGGTGTTGTTTCAGCAATTAAAGTAGGCTGTTTATAGCGGGTGTCTGAGTAAAAACTCGGTTTTTTACCCTGAAAACAGGCACGCTCTAAAACTATCGGCTCGAATATTACGAAACCAGGGGGGTATATACTGGCGAAATAATTTAAGCGAGGGTTCCAACTTACCATCAATAAACAAATAATAAATCGTCCTTATGGCGCGTAACAAAGCCTCCCTAATTTATATAAGTAGGAATTTTCCTTTCTGCCCTACGTAAGCTGCTAACTTGCCAATCGTGCTGCGGGCAGTTGACGACTTACCTTACGTCACGTGACGCGAATAATAATATATTTAGGGAGGAGACGATTATCCTCTGGTGGCTGGGCAAATTATTAATCAAACCAGAATTTGAATTTCATACCAGCGTGACTAATGACCTGGGGAGAATAAAACGTGGCAACGATGCTTGATGTCGCTTACCTCTCACGTTTTGTTAAGCCCCCTTTTCCTGGCTAATTCTGGTTTTGATGCCCGTCACCCGGTAAAATTGGATAAATTAATTTCGCTTTGTGACGGCAAGATAATAAAATGGAACCCTAAAATAATAAATGTTTCTTTGAGATACTTTACCTCCTGTTAAGATGATCGCACATTTGATTGACGCTTTTGGTTATCTCCTGCCAGTCGAAAGGTTTAAGAATAAATTCGTTGGCTCCTGCTTTTAGACATTCCTGACCTCGGTCTATAGCCGAGGTCATCAAGATGGGTAGATTTTGCCAATCTGCATTGGCTCGGATCGTGGTCACAGACTCAAGAGTCTCTGTAGATCCCAGGTGAAAGTCTAAAATGAGCATATGAGGCTTTTCATTGTTGAGGAGGGCTATGATGTCGCCCTTCTCTATTTTGTTAGTGGACGCGGTTTGATAGTTTTCCATCTGTAGCACTGTTTCTAACAAACTACAGGTCGTTGCGTCGTCATCTATAACCAGAATTTTTAGATTTTTCATAGGCCTGAATATGCTAGCAGGTTAAATTTGGGTTGAATTTTTTTCACCTGTATAAAAAATTATACCATCTGCAAAGTTAATCTGCAATCTTGCTGTAACATTCACTACTGTCCCACTCAGACCCGGTAATGGCATCCCATGCTCTTCTTATTTTCCCAGGCGGCATTAGTGACAATGATGGCCGCTCGCACGGCGTTGCGCAGGCCAATCAGGTCATCGCTCAGACGAGTGGTGCGATAGAATTGTTCAATCTCAAGTTCCAGGTGACGTAAGGCGTGGATCGCCCGCTGTAAACGGGGCCTGGTTCTCACCAACCCCACATAATTCCACATGCTACGCTTAATGGAGTTCATATCCTGACTGATGAGGGCCGGGTCTGCTATTTCCAGACCGGTGTCGTGCCAGGGCGGGATATCGGCCGGTTGAATAGACGGTTGATCATCGGCCAAGGTGTGTTGAATATGTTGGGCGGTTCGGTCTCCCCAGGTCACTCCCTCCAGGAGCGAGGCGCTGGCCAGCCGATTGGCCCCGTGAACCCCGGTGCAGGCCACTTCACCCACGGCATAAAGATGGGCTATCGTAGATCGTCCCCATTCGTCGGTCCAGATGCCGCCACAGAAGTAGTGGGCAGCCGGGACCACCGGCACCAAATCACGGGTGATGTCTATGCCGTAGGTTAAGCAACTCTCATAGATATTGGGAAATTCTTCTCGGATGTGTTCAGCCGGGAGGTAAGAGCGCAGATCCAGGTACATATTGGGTACATCTCGGGCCAGCATCTCCTGGTGCATACTGCGGGAGACGACGTCACGTGGGGCCAGGTCCTTCCACTCGGGATCGTACTTTTGCATAAAGGGCTCACCATTGACATCAACCAGACGCGCCCCGGCCCCTCGCACCGCCTCGGAGATCAGAAAGTGGGGGGCTTGTTGGTGATGAAAGGTAGTGGGATGAAACTGGATGAACTCACAATTGATCACCCGGGCCCCGGCCCGATAAGCCATGGCCAGGCCATCACCTCGTGCTCCGGCTGGATTGCTGGAGCGCAGAAAAATTTGGCCCAGGCCACCACTGGCCAGGATGGTCTTTTTGGCCAGACAACAGATCACCCGCTGGCCGGCCTGATCCAGGAGATAAGCGCCCACGCAGGCATGGGGCTCATAAATAGTCAGCCGGTTGCGAGCATGATGGGCCGGGGTTAGCAGATCCACCGCCGTGTGACCTGTCAGGAGGGTGACATTGGGATGGTCACGCAAGGCTTTGATGAGGGCCACCTCTATGGCCCGGCCCGTGGCGTCAGTCGCATGCAAGATACGGGGGGTCGAGTGGCTGCCTTCACGAATCACGGCCAGTTCACCGTCGGCGGTGCGATCAAAGGAAACGCCCACTTTTTCCAGCAGGATCTTTCGGACCAATTCCGGCCCTTCCTCGGCCAGCACGGCCACCGCCTTGGGATTACAGTGACCCGCGCCGGCCCGGGTCAAATCTTCGACCAATAGCGCCGGCGAGTCCTCAGCCCCGCGATAAATAATTCCTCCCTGGGCGTAGTAAGTGTTGGTCTCATGCGGATCCTGGGTCCGGGTAACCACGGTCACCGGTATACCGGCATCGGCCAGTTGGAGAGCAGCCGTACTGCCAGCGATGCCACAACCGATGACGAGTACTTCGGTTTCAAGATAATCGGTCATTGTTTATCCAATGGCTAACATTCGTTCTACTGATTTCACTGCTCTGACTCGAATCTCCTCCGGAACCTCAATCACGTATTGGTTGTACTTTAGGGCATTGAGGGTGTTTTCCAGAGTGATTTCGTTCATATGGGGACAGCGTACGCTGCACAGTCGCAACATCTCTTTGTCAGGGTTGGCCGCAGCGACGTTGTCACCCATAGCACATTCCGTCAGCAACAAGTAGTGGGGTAGATCTGTTTGTTCCACATACTTGATCATAGCCGAGGTGCTGCCGGAGAAATTGGCGGCCTCAACTACCTCAGGGCTACACTCCGGGTGGGCCAGGATGGCCACGTCCGGGAATTGGTGTCTGACGTTAATGATATCCTGGACGGTGAATTTTTCATGGACTTCACACCTGCCGTGCCAGCCAATCATCTGGTAGTCCAGTTCTGTATCGAATTTATCGCCTGAACCATTCCTCTTGGGCAGTTGGGTCGGGATGATGATATGTTTGCCGGTTTCCCTGGCCACGTTTCTGGCTAAGTACTCGTCGGGAATAAAGATGATGGTGTCACTGTTGAGTGACTCTACCACGGCCACGGCATTCCCTGAAGTGCAGCAAATGTCAGACTCGGCTTTGACATCAGCATACGTATTAACATAAGTTACGACCGGAACGCCGGGAAACTGTTTTTTGAGTTGCCGCACATCTTCTGCGGTGATACTGGCGGCTAATGAACAGCCCGCCTTTTCGGCCGGCAGCAGCACCGTTTTCTCGGGGTTGAGTATTTTGGCAGTTTCGGCCATAAATCTTACCCCACAGAAGACGATAATATCTTTATCAGTTTCTGCTGCTTGGCGACTGAGTCCCAGGGAGTCGCCGGTGTAATCGGGAATGGAGTGGTATAAAGCCGGCTCCATATAGTTATGCCCTAAAATGACCGCATTTTTCTCTTTTTTCAGTTGATTGATTTCATAGGCCAACTCGGCTTTATAGCGCAGCTCGACGTCCGGCACCACGTGACTGAGCTTGGCTTTCATTTGTTGATAAGTTTCTTCTATAGACATTCTTTACCTCTTTCCAGAGATTGGGGATTAGAGATGTATATTTCTAATCTCTAATCCCCAGTCTCTAATCTCCATCGAGTAAAAGACTGATATCTAGCGCCTGCACCGAGTGGGTTAACCGGCCAACTGAGATGTAATCGATACCGGTGGCGGCGACAGCGGCCACATTGTCGAGGCTCATGTTGCCCGATGCTTCCAGGGGCACGCGACCTTTGGTTAGATGAACTGCTGCGCGCATTTCGGCTAAACTCATGTTGTCGAGCAAGATTCGGTCGACCGCCAATTCCAGGGCCTCTTGCAGCTCCGTCAGCGATTTTACTTCGACCTCAATGGCCCGGCCTCGTTTGTCCCCGGCTCGCACGTACTTGACGGCTTCAGAGATACTACCGGCGGCGGCAATGTGATTATCTTTGATGAGCACCATATCATATAGACCGAAGCGGTGATTTTGCCCCCCGCCCAGCCGCACGGCCCATTTGTCCAGAATCCGCAGGCCAGGCACCGTCTTACGTGTGTCCAGGATGACGGCCGGGGTTCCCTGCACGGCCTCTACAAACTGGCGGGTGAGGGTGGCAATCCCTGACATCCGTTGCAGGAGATTAAGGGCCACCCGTTCACCACTGAGCAAGGCCCGCCCCGGTCCGTTTACGGTGGCAATGACCTGGCCTGCTTTCACCGGATCCCCATCGGTAATGTGAGCCATAAACTGCACGTGCTTGTCGATCAGGGCGAAAGTTAGCCTGGCCACCTCCAGGCCGGCCACGATGCCGTTTGCTTTGGCTATGAACCGGCCATTAAATGTGGCCTTAGGGGGCAGGATGCAAGCGGTGGTCACGTCTCCGTCGCCGATATCCTCGGCCAGCGCGTTTTGGATAATAGGTTTGACTTGCGTTAATATGTCGTTCATTGGATATCATGCATAAAAAAGTTAATAGTGTAGATCACACACTAAGTATAGCCTGACAACTATGAATGTCAAATTTGACCACTCAATTTTGTAATAGAACGAACACAGACGATAAAAAGCCGCCCTATTCGGCGGCTTTTGTAAGCTATTTGGGTGAAACGTTCTATGCTAATTCCCCTTCAAGATGATCGGCAGATAAATTCCACCACCAACCTCCGCATAGGTGCGGAAATCCTGTTCCAGCCAGCCATTCCAGGGGATGGTCAGCCACCGACCGGCGTGCTGCCCCAGCGGGTTACCGGGCCGGTACAACAGGCGGACACGCCAGTGATAAGGAGTGCCCTTGGTCAGGCCAGTCACGTTTTGGCTGATGGTGGTGCCGGCCGTACCGGTGTCGATCCAGTTGGCGCTGGTGCCTTTGATGGCCGAGGCGTCGGTGAAGGAGGCACCCAGGGGAGCTACCTGCCACTCCAGCTTGACCTTCTGCCGGCCCAGGGGCATCCGCCCCATCAGGCGTAGTTGCACCGAGGTTTCCGAATCAGACATGCACAGCGGCGGGATGGGGGCCGAACCGTCGGTGCGCATCTGGCGCGGTAGGAGGTGCAAGCCATCCCTCTCGTTGCCGTAATAAAGGAAAGCAGCCCCCTCAGCCCACTCGACGTCTTGGTAGTAGTGGGCCCCGACGATGACATCGGCGTAGCCGTCGCCGTTTACGTCTCCCGCCGTACCGACGGAGTTGCCAAAGCTGGCATTTTCCCGGTTGCTCTCGGCCGTCCAGTTGGGGGTACTGCTCAGGCCCAACGCTGAACCGTGATAAACGTAAGCCCGCCCCTCTTGGATATGGGGGTTGTCGTAGTTCTTGGCTCCAATGATGACATCGGCGTAGCCATCACCGTTCACATCGCCCGCCGTACCCACCGAATAACCGAACTCAGCATAATCCTGGTCACTCTCTATCGACCAGTCGGCATTGGCCGGCGTGCCGCTGGCGCCAAGCCCGGTGGAGGCGCCATACCAGAGAAAAGCGGCCCCTCTAAAATGTGCCCCGCTGGTGTACTGATATGCTCCGACGATGATGTCGGCATAGCCGTCGCCGTTCACATCGCCCGCCGTCCCGACCGAATGGCCGAAGAAGGCATAGCCCTGGTTGCTCTCGGCCGTCCAGTTGGCGGTGGTGCTGAGGCCTGTCGCCGAGCCGTGGTAGAGGTAGGCTCGCCCCTCGTTTGTATGGTCGGGAGATGAGGTAGAGCTTTCGTAGCTTGCCGCCCCGATGATAACGTCGGTGTAGCCGTCGCCGTTCACGTCTCCGGCTGTGCCGACAGAGGAGCCAAACGCGGTATCGGCCTGGTTGCTCTCAACCGTCCAGTTGGCAGTACTGCTCAGGCCCTTGGCCGAGCCGTAGTACACGTAAGCCCGCCCCTCGTCGTCTTGGCCGTTGCTATACCCGTCTGCCCCGACGATGATGTCGGCGTAGCCATCGCCGTTCACGTCACCCGCCGTGCCCACCGATTTGCCGAACGTAGCATTGGCCTGATTGCTCTCTGCCGTCCAATCGGCATTGGCCGGCGTGCCGTTAGCCCCCAGCCCGCCGGCAGAGCCATGCCAGAGGAACACTATGCCCTCGTTGTTTTGTCCGCTGTCGTAACCATACGACCCGACGATGACGTCAGCGAAGCCGTCGCCGTTCACGTCCCCGGCCGTACCGGCCGAGTAGCCGAAGTAGGCATTTTCCTGGTTACTTTCGGCCGTCCAATTGGCGGTACTACTCAAGCCCGACGCCGAGCCGTGGTAGACAAAGGCCCGTCCTTCACCCGACTCTCCGTTGTCGTAACCGTTCGCGCCGACGATAACGTCGGCATAACCATCACCGTTCACGTCTCCGGCCGGGCCCACCGAGACACCGAGATTGGCAAATTGCTTATTGCTCTCGATCTGCCAGTTATCCGTAGTGCTCAAGCCACCGGCCGAGCCGTGGTAGACGTAAGCCCAGCCCTCGTTTGTATGGTCTGGAGATGAGGTCGAGCTTTCGTACTTCGGCGCGCCGATGATGACATCGGCGAAGCCGTCGCCGTTTACGTCGCCGGCCGTACTGACCGAATAACCGAACTCAGCGCCGGCATTACTGCCATTCTGCGACCAGGCAGCGTTTGTGCCCAGACCGTTCCCGGAGCCATAGAAGACGAAGGCCGACCCGGCATTATCGCCGCTGCCAGAGTCGAACCAATGCGCCCCGACGATAACGTCGGCGTAGCCGTCGCCGTTTACGTCGCCGGCCGTACTGACCGAATAACCAAACTCGGCCCCTTCCTGACCGCTATCGACCTGCCAATTGGCATTGGCCGGAGTGCCATTGACCCCATTGTTGAGCCCGTTTGCTGAACCATGCCAGACGAAAGCCTTACCCTGGTTAATTGAGAAAGGCGGGTTAAGATCGTACTGGTATGCCCCGACGATAATGTCAGAGTAGCCGTCGCCGTTCACATCTCCGGCCGTGCTGACCGCATTACCGAACCAGGTATCGGCCTGGTCGCTCTCTGCCGTCCAGTTGACGTAGTATTGTAGGCCCGAGCTGTCGCCGTGATAAACGAAGACTCGCCCCTCGCTCGACTGGCCATTGCTGTAGCCGGGCGCGCCGATGATAACATCGGCGTAGCCGTCGCCGTTCACGTCACCCGCTGTACCCACCGAACTACCGAAATAAGCCGTATTGCTATCACCTTCACGCTTCCAACCGTAATTGGTGGCCGCATCGCCGTCAACACCATTATGAAGCCCATTGACCGAGCCAAACCAGCCGTAGGCCGTCCCTTCGTCAGTATGGCCTTCGTCGTGGTAGGGCGCGCCGACGACGATATCGTCGTAGCCGTCGCCGTTCACATCCCCCGCCGTACTGACGGCAGTCCCAAAGCGAGCCTGGCTGTAGAAGCCATCGCCCTGCCAAGCGGCATTAGCCGGGTTGCCGCTGAGGCCGTTGTTCAGCCCGTTGGCCGAGCCATGCCAGACAAAGACCCCTCCCTCGTTGGTCGTCGGCGGGTTGTCGTTGCTGTAAAGCTCTGCGCCAGCGATGACGTCGGCGTAGCCATCGCCGTTGACGTCCCCGGCCGTGCTGACCGATACCCCAAACCAGGCTCCGGCCTGGTTGCTTTCGGCCAGCCAGTTGGCATTTAAACTTAGACCTGTGGCCGAACCGTGATAGACGAAAACTTGTCCCTCGCCCACCTGGCCGTTGTCGTAGTACCAGGCCCCGACGATGACATCGGCGTAGCCGTCGCCGTTCACATCCCCCGCCGTACTGACCGAATAGCCGAACTCAGATCCGGCCTTGTTACTCTCAGCCGCCCAGTCGGGGACGGTAGTCAGGGGGTCGATGGTGATGGGATAGACGGCAGCGGTAGTATCGACGATTATGCGAATCGTCTGCCCTTTACCCTGATTCCCGACAGAGAGGGAAAAATAGGCCGGGAGTTGGCGACCGGTGGCGTCGTCGGCGTAGAGTTCGCTGTAGCGCAGGACATGCGTTCCAGCGGAGGTGGCGAACTCGATTGTCTCTCCATCGTCGGTCAGGACGGGCTTCAGATCACCGGTCAGGGCTAACTCAAGGATCAGGGTTGAAGGCTCAGGACTGAATTTATCCTTCATCCTTCCGCCTTCATCCTTCATCTTTCCAAATGGTGGGGCGGCAATGGTGAACCCCTGCTCCAGGCCGCGCTCGTCGTTGACGTACCACTCGGTCAACGCCTCCCGTCGGTACTCGATGCGGTTGTCCGTAACGGATAGGTTGGCCGGAGCCACAGGCCGGATTGCTCCCTCGTAGCCGTAGCCGGTCAGAATCAGGCCCCAGCACCATTCCGGGGTTTCGGCCTCCTCCGCCCAGACGCGGGGGATAACCACCGGCCCGGCATGGGTAAAATAAGTGCGCAGGTTGTGGGCCCGGTTGGGGGCCTGATAGGCCGCCGCCACACCAGGCAGGTAGGTTTTGTCCTGCCAGGTGATGTGGTATTCGGAGCGGCGGATGTTCTCCTGTACGGTCGTCCACCAGTCGTTGGAGACACCCGCAGGCAGAGTCACATCTGGGTTATTGTCCAGGGTGGTCTGTTGCCCACCCTCCATAGCCGGTCCGCCTGTAGTAGCCAGGGCTGGGTCAGCGGGTATCACATTGGTTCGGGCATAGAGTGAGATGGGCTGAACGCTAAAAAGTATTAGCAAAATCAATATGCAGCGTAAAATAGCCCGGCCGATTGGCCAAGTAGAGGTGAACATGAAGGCGTCTTTGACTTTCACCGGTTTGCTCCTTTGCTTTTTGAATATTATATCACAGCAGCGAGCGAAGTTTCAATAGGGATACAATGCCAACATATCAATGTTTTTTAGTAATGAACATGCTCTCAAAAAGCGTTTATTATCCAATTTGGTAACTACCTACCATGTCATTCTGAACGAGCGCAGCGAGTGAAGAATCCCCAAGGTTCTTGGTAAAGTAGACCTCTTTTGGACCAAAGTTTCGGAGATTCCTCGTCGTTTATGCCCTTTGGGTACTGCGCTCCTCGGAATGACATGAGGATAGGTAGTTACCCAATTTGGGGCTTTGAGTCTCAGTAGATCCAATTTTTAGGTTCCGAGCGGACCACCGTCCGCGCTTTGGCCGCTGGACTGTCCCACGGGGAGGCAGCAGAGCTGCACAGGTCAGCAGAGCTGCACAGGTCTTCGCACTGGTCCAGCTAGAGCAAATTTGGATGTGCTGAGTCTAAAATAAGCTGGTCAATATACAAATTATGGGGAAAATGGTCTTGTCGACAAGGGAGTAAGTATGATATACTGGGGCAGCAAGATGAGGCGGGCTTATGAAACCTGTGTGACCGGAGTAAGATGATGAGTGACGACCCTTTGCTTGGACGCCAACTGGCAAATTTCCAAATCGAGCGCGTTATTGGGCGGGGCGGTATGGCCCAGGTTTATTATGGGCAGGACGTGAAATTGGAACGCCCGGTGGCCATCAAGGTGATTGATACCCGTTATCGAGATAACCCGACCTACGCCGAACGTTTTATCCGTGAAGCACGGACCGTAGCCACATGGCGGCATGAGAATATCATCCAAATCTACTATGCCGATGATGAAGAAGATCTCTACTACTTTGTCATGGAATACATTGATGGATCGGACCTGGGTAAATTAATAGCCGAATACGTCGACCAGGGCCAGCTTATGCCCCAGGCGGAAGTGGTGCGGATCGGGCGAACCATCGCCAATGCCCTGGATTACGCTCACCAACAGGGCGTTATCCACCGGGATGTGAAGCCGTCGAATGTTATGGTGGCCAGTGATGGCCGGCTGGTATTGACCGATTTTGGTCTGGCCCTGGCCATCGAACAAGGATCGCTGGGCGAAGTGGTGGGCAGTTCCCATTACGTGGCCCCGGAGCAGGCGCAACGTTCTGCCGACGCCGTGCCCCAATCCGATTTGTACTCGCTGGGGGTTATCCTGTATGAACTATTGACCGGTCGGGTGCCATTTGACGATCCTTCCCCCACGGCGGTCGCCCTCCAGCATATCACCCTGGAACCACCACCGCCCCGAGAGATTAATCCCGAGCTGAGCCCGGAAGTTGAGGCAGTTTTGCTAAAAGCCTTGAGTAAATCCCCCGACGACCGTTACCAAACCGGCCAGGCCTTACTCGAGGCTTTGGAAGAGTCGCTACAGATTAGCCAGCCTGTCCCCGCCGGGCCGGTCGAAGCCGAGAAGGCTGTCCTGTACCAGGAGGATGCTGGGCAAAGTGAAGTCGAAGAATCTATCACCGATGAAGCCCAGGAGGCCATGCCCGGCCAAGCTGAAGCAGCCGGCCCGAGCGAACCTGCCCCAAGTCCAGCCGTAAAAACTGACACACCAGCCCCTGACCAGCCCCCCACCGAGTCCCCCTCTGTACAACCTCCTCCAGCCAGAACGACGGAGGAGTTAATTGGACAACAACTGGACGAGTATCGCCTGGAAGCCTTGCTGGGGCAGGGGGGGATGGCCCGGGTCTACCGGGGGTTGGACGTGCGGCTTAATCGTCCGGTGGCCATCAAGGTGATCGATACCCCTTTTCGCGCCGATTCGGATTACGTGAGGCGTTTTGAGCGCGAAGCCCAGATGATCGCCCAGTTGGATCACCCCCACATTGTCACGGTGTACCGCTTTGGCGAAGCCAATGGGTTGCTTTACCTGGCCATCCAGTGTATTGAAGGGGACAGTCTGGACTTGCTGCTGGCTGCCTATCAAGAAAGCGGGGATTTTATTTCCCCAGAAGAGGCCAGCCGGATTGTGCGGGAGGTTTGTCTGGCCCTGGACTATGCCCATGAAGAGGGGATTATTCACCGGGACGTCAAGCCCGCCAACATTATGCTGGATAAAAAAGGTCGGGCCGTTCTGACCGATTTTGGCCTGGCTCTCCTGACCGAGATGGGGACACGGGGGGAGACGTTCGGTTCGCCTAACTATATTGCCCCGGAGCAGGCCATTTCATCGGCCAACGTGGTGCCCCAAAGTGATATCTACGCGGTCGGGGTCATTCTGTACGAAATGTTCACCGGTCAACTGCCCTTTGCTTCGGGGGATCCCCTGGAGGTGGCGATGTTGCATATGACCGAGCCGCCTCGTCCACCGCGAGAATTGCGCCCTGATATCAGCCCGGAACTGGAGGCGGTCATTCTCAAGGCGCTGGCCAAAGAGCCTGAAGAGCGTTATCCAAGTGGGGCTGCTCTGGCCGATGCGCTTGATGAAGCGTTACAGCTTAAACCAGCGGCAGAGGCCGCAGCCGGGGCGGAGGCGGCCTCGTCTCCTGAGCCTGTCGAAGAAGGGGCATCGTTGCCGGTTAAGGCTGCCTCTCCAGCATCTCCTGAACCTGTTAAAGAGACGGCATCTCTCCCGGTCGTTCAGGACTCCGCTTCATCGCCTGAGCCTGTCGAAGCGGAAAAGGCAGCCAACCCCCTACCACCGATTCCGGCGGCTGTGGCCGCATCCGATTCGCAACCGGACCAGTCCAGCGTTACCCCAGGGCCGGTATCGCCTGAAGCTGAGGCGGATTTAGAGACGTAAACTATTCACAGCAAAGCCGAATAGCGCGAGGCTGAAGCCGTCGCGCTAAAAGAGCAAAGCCCTGACGGGCTAAAATGCTCAAAAAACGGGTGGGTGTGTTTCAAATAGTTTGGGCTATGAGGAGTTTGGCACGTCCACGTGCCAAACGGAGCTGCACGTGGGCGTGCCAAACGAAGCCGCACGTGGGCGTGCTGGTTTATGCCCCTTGGGTACTCCTCTCTCTAAAGTAAATGAAACACACCCAAAAGCTATATACCCACTTCTGCCAGCCAGGCCAGGTAATCATCATAACTGTTTAGCCAGCCTACTCTGTTGAGAAAGGCCTTGAGGGAGGGGCTGTGGGCTCGGAGTTGGCGCAGTTGGGAACCGGTCGGGTCAACCGAAGCCGGGCTGAGGGCATACGAGCCGTGGAAGGCGAAATAAGCTTGATTGAGTTTACGCAGGTTGTGACCTTGTGCCACCAATTTCAGACGCTCTGCTTCCATAAACGCCTCGGCCGCTTCGATTTTACCTTCAGCCAATAAGCGATCGACCTCCAGCCGGATGCGGCGCATGGCCAGGTCAAATTCGGACGGCTCGCGGGGAGCCGGTTGCCCGGTTTCGTCAAGCGGGGGCAGGCGGTCGATCCAATCAGGATAGAAGCGGGTAATCACTTTACGACTGACCTCTTTGCCGACAATATCGGCCGTGGTCTCATTGATGGTGGTCAAGCGGGGATAGGTTTGGTAACCCCAGGCGATATTGGTGGGGAAGGTGAAAAGATAGTTGTGGGTCCATTCGTGGATGATAATCTCCAGGAGAGAGATCAACCGATCGTGGCGGATGACCATGGTCGGGTAGCTACCCAGCCCGCCGACGTCGGTCACGTAACTTGATACGTCGCCGCGCCGGTCCAGCTTGTTCTCGATCTGGGCCCGTTGGTTGTTATCCAAACCGGGTTGCAGGCCCACAAAATATCGATTTTCGATGCGGTCCCGAGGGGAGAGAATCAGAGCGGTAGGAGGATCAATGAGGCGAAAAGCAACGGGCGGAAAAGCGTATCCGGCCAGGGTGAACCCTTCATTATGCAGCACCGTCTCTATCTGGTAGGACAGGATCATTTCAACCTGGGGTATTCTGCCGGCCTGCGTTGCTCTTACTTTAGCCAATTCCTGTTCTAAAGTCGTGGCCCGTTGACTCTGCTCGGGGCAAATATCGGGGGTGGGATGGGGGCAGATGGCATAAATTTGGTTGATCTGGTGTTCTAACTCATCCAGACGCCGTTCTTGCTCCAGAAACGTTTGTACTAAAGCGTTTTGTTCGGTCTCAGAGGGCAGGCGAGGTGGATTCCAGCGTCGTCCAATTTCGCCGGCAATGGACCAGGACTCCCAATCAACAAAGTCAAACTGATAGGGGCCTGTCACCCGCTCTACCTGAACCAGCAGGGCCTGTTCAGACGGGGCTGACGTTGGCCCCAGACCAAAAAAGATAGACAGAAGCAGCAGTACCTGCATCAGACGCCGCCGGCGTCGTCGCCGCCTGATCCGGGCTATCTC
Organism: Anaerolineae bacterium; assembly: GCA_034409055.1. Classification (GTDB taxonomy): domain Bacteria; phylum Chloroflexota; class Anaerolineae; order 4572-78; family J111; genus DAOUMU01. The sequence goes on along the minus strand of DAOUMU010000266.1, from coordinate 8,579 downwards.
TTTACGTCTTTTTTTGGTTGGTATCCAGAGCATCAGAACGACTTCTAAAAATGGGTGTGTTTCAAATAATTAGTAGGCAAGTTAGCAACTTGCCCTACGATTGATCTGACCTTTAACATTGTCTGCGCCTTGGATTAAGGCAAGATGAAAAACCGGGTGTATCCTCTTTAAATTTGGTGACGTAGGGGCGAGGCAACCCGGAGAGCAGGTTGTTTGCTCCGAGACCCTCAATCCGAGTTGTCTCGCCCCTACTTTTGGAGAGGATACAGTTTTTAGTTATAATTTATGCTTATTAATGCAACTTAAGATAGCTCATGAAACGTTGATAGAAAAATAATGATGGATTATAAACTGCTTATTATTGATGTAGATGGTACCTTGATCGGTAAGGGGGCTTACCCCAGCCGGCGGGTGACGGAAGCGATCGGGGCGGCGAAAGAGCAAGGAATCGCAGTGTCGCTGAGTACAGGCCGGGCCACGGAGGCCTGTTACCACCTTTTAAAGCACCTAGAATTGGATGGACTGCACGTCTTTTTTGATGGGGCGGCCGTCGTGGATTGGCCCACGAATGATATTATTTTCTTGCAGGCGCTGCCCCCCCGGGCGGCCAAGCGGCTGATCGAGCTGGCTCGCGACCATAACCTGTTTTTAGAGATATACGCGCACGACTTTTATTTTATCGAAAAGAACGGCTATTTAGCCGAGCACCAGCGGCAGAAGCTCCAGATTGAGCCGTTGGTGACCGATCTGATGAGACTGGTCAATCGTATCAAAATGGTCAAAGGCCAGTTGTTGGCCTCTAATCCAGAGGAAAAGCAGCGAGCCGACCTGATTACGCAAGAAATGGAAGATTTTTGTAAGATGTCCTGGAGTCTCGACCCCAGTAATGGCATCTACTTTGGCAATGCCGTGTCTCGTTACGTGTCTAAAGCCAACGCCTTGCGAGATATCGCCGATTATCTGGGCCTTGAGCTTGAGCAGATCCTGGCTATCGGTGATTCTTTTAACGATCGCTCCACCTTTGAAATCGTCGGGACCAGTGTGGCTATGGGCGATGCCCCGGACAGTTTAAAACAGTTAGCAGATTGGGTGGCCCCTTCGGTTGAGGAAGATGGGGTGGCGGCTGTGATCGAGAAGTTTGTTTTGTAGACAAGGCCGGGCATAGGGATGCCCTCTCTACGGGAGTGATCGAGAAGTTTATTTTGTAGACAAGGCTGGGCATAGGGATGCCCTTTCTACGGGAGAGTCAACAGCCTTACGGGCAAGTTAGCAACTTGCCCCACATAATTTATTAGGAGACCAAAGTGACTGATACAAATGGACGACATCAACAAACCCGTTGGACCTTAGAAGCTCTCTTACCGGCTCCGGACGGAGCGGTGGTTGACCAGGCCATAGCCGACCTGGAGGCGGCCACGACTGCTATCGAAGCCTTGCGGCCCACCCTCTCGCCGGACATGGCCAGCGAAGATTTTGTCAAGGCTCTTAAGGCTATCGAAAATTTTGTCCACATCGCCGCGCGACCGGGTAGCTATGGCCCGTTATGGTTTGCGGAAGATACCCAACATCAGCCCGCGCTGGCCTTTATGGGCCGGATGGAGCAATTGCTGACCGAAGCCTACAACCGCGTTCTCTTCTTTGACCTGTGGTGGAAGGGCCTGGCCGACGAAGCGGCCGAGCGCCTGATGGCTGAGGCCGGTGACCTGCGTTACTATCTGGAACAAAAGCGTCTGTTCAAGGATCACATGCTGACCGAGCCTGAAGAGAAGCTGATTAATATCAAGGATGTTAACGGCGTCGATGCGATGGTGACCCTGTACGATATGATCACCAACAAGTTTGTCTTTGAGCTGGAGGTGGAGGGGGAGAAAAAACAGTTGACCCGGGCCGAACTTATGACATACGTGCGTGATCCCTCCCCGGAGATGCGCGCCGCCGCTTACCAGGAGCAGTTTCGGGTTTACCAACAGGAAGCGACCGTGTTGGCCCAGATTTACATTCACCGCGCTCGAGATTGGACCAGCGAGCATATCAATTTGCGCCGTTTTACCGCGCCCATTGCCGTGCGGAACCTGCGCAACGATATTTCTGACGAGGTGGTGGATACCCTGCTGGACATTTGCGCCGAGCAGTCCCCTGTCTTTCAGCGTTATTTCAAGCTGAAGGCCGGGTGGTTGAACCTGCCCGACGGTAAATTGCGCCGGTATGATTTGTATGCGCCTCTCAGCAAAAAATCGGACAAAAAAATCGCCTACGGCGAGGCGGTGGACATGGTCCTGGACAGTTTCGACCAGTTCTCGCCGGTGGTGGCCGGGTATGCCCGGCGTATTTTTGAGGAGCGGCACATCGACGCCGAAATTCGGCCCGGTAAGCGGGGCGGCGCTTTTTGCGCTGGTATCCTGCCGGGGCTGACGCCCTGGGTACTGGCCAACTACACGGGCGAGCCGCGTGACGTGGCCACCCTGGCCCACGAACTGGGCCACGCCATCCACGCCTTGCTGGCGGCCGATCATTCGGTGCTGACCTTTCACTCGGCTTTGCCTATGGCCGAAACGGCCTCGGTCTTCTCGGAGATGCTGCTGCTGGACCGCCTGCTGGCCGAGGAAAGTGAGCCTGACCTGCGCCGGAACCTGCTGGCCGAGGCCGTTGACGACGCTTATGCCACCGTCCTGCGCCAGGCATTTTTTGTTCTCTTTGAGCGTGAGGCCCACCAGATGATTGCCGACGGCCAGACCATGACCGAATTGAACCGGCAGTACCTGGCCAACTTAGCCCGGCAGTTTGGCGATTCCATCGAGGTCAGCGACGATTTTCAGTACGAGTGGCTCTGTATCCCGCACATTTACCACACTCCCTTCTACTGTTACGCCTACAGCTTTGGCCAACTACTATCATTGTCGCTCTATCAGCAGTACAAGGAAGAAGGGTCAAGCTTTAGCCCCAAACTGCTGAAGATTCTGGCCTACGGCGGCTCGGCCAGCCCCCAGCACATTTTAAGCGAGACGGGCATCAACATGACCGACCCCGATTTCTGGCGCGGGGGTTTTAGGATTATTGAGGGGATGATTGAGGCGTTGGAGGGGTGACGACGGTTTTGTAGGACAAGCTAAAGCTTGTCCCACCGCTGGACAAACTAAAGTTCGTCCGACAGGCGAGGCTGGCATCAACTATCACCAGAACCGCGGATTAACAGGAAGACGCGGATAAAGAGAAAAAATCCGTGTCTTCCTGACTACGGAAGTCTTTGGAATGCCTCCGTTGTCATTTTAGTATCTTCTCAAAAAGTAGGGGCGAGGCAACTTGGAGAGCAGGTTGTTTGCTCCGAGACCCTCAATCCGAGTTACCTCGTCCCTACCCACCCCGAATTATTGAAATGATACCTATTTTAGAATGATCGGCAAGTAGAATTTTTGATTGTTCCCTGGGGTGCAGATATCATCAGGATCTGACTGGTCGGAGGACGAAGAAGTGGTACTGGCTGGAATGCCCATCAAGGCGTACAGGCCCAGCTTGGTGGTCGTGGTCACCACCTCCTGATGCTCCGAATTAATCTCACCTCCCATCGATTGCCAGGTGGCCGCCCCAAAATCCCACCGGTAGATAGCTAGGTTCTCAAACTCTGCACCGGCTACCACGTCGTAGTGCAGCCGCAGTACCGCTGGCTTGACCAGGCCGGTCACATCGTTCGAGGCGGTGATTTCATACGCCTCGCCGACGATGTTCAGTCCAGGCGGCAGTGGGCCAGGTAGACTCCCAGGCGAGGCAATCAAGAAATGCATCTCATCCAGTGGCAACGCCCCATCGTCCAGATGTAATTTCAGGTTCCCGTCGTTGGCGAAGAGGTTGGTTTCGGTGGTGTTGGCCGCTCGTTGCAGCCGGTAGTCAACGTTGAGTTCGATGTATTGCCCGGCATGATTGCCCATCACCCGGGCGTACCCCGCCAAGGCCGCCGGGATGTATCCCACCTGCACCCGGTGATCGCCCGCGATCGGGTCGTAGGGAATGGTCGCGGAAGGGCCAAGGTCATCCGATCCGGTCAAGACATAGCGTAAGTTGTCGCTGGGCCGAGTGCGAGTTACCACCAATTGCAATCCATCCAGGTCACCGTTGCTGGTAGTTGGCCACAACCTCAGGTATGGTGGTCCGGCTTTGCCGCTCAGGATAGTGAGTGCCGGCGGGGTCAAATTAAGGTAACCGTCCGCCAGCACCTGCGCTACCTGCGCCGAGGTCGACAGGGCTCTGTCCATAGAGACGATCTGCAGGGAATCAACCGGCCGGGCCCCCAGGATGGTCAGCTCGCCCTTGTCCCTGTCCGTCAAGCCCTGATCTATGGCCTTACCACTGGCTCGGACCAGGGTGACCCAGGCCCCTTCACGGTAGAGGGCGCCGTTGTAGCACACCTGCAGGGAGAAGGGCTCCGGGTTCTCGCCAGAATTGTGAACACTAACTGTCGGGAAGGGTAAGGCCGTCGGGACTTGGCTGGGACCACGCACAGCCTGACCAGCCCCGGCCCGCTGGTCGGGGGTGACCAGTTGCCAGCGATTTTGATCAGGGGAGTCCTTGTAGAGTTGCACCAGCGTCTCCCAATCGGCCTCGTTTTTGTTGAGCTGGTGCTGGGCCGTTCTCTGACACCAGTCTGTCCAGCGGCTCACGTCGGCCAATTCGCTGCTGGTGTACTGGTGGTCCATGATGCTGGCATTGGTTGCTTCGGTGTCCGGGTTGCGGTTCTCCGGCCCGGTGCAGAAGGCGTCGTGATGGCCGGCCAGGTCGTCGTCCACCACGTCGTAGCCGAAGTACTCGTCGTAGAGACCCAGGCCATAGTGACCGAATTCGTGGACGAGGGTCTTAAACCCTTCCTCCTTACTCCAAGCTCCCTTGTTAGCAGTGTAGCCGTCCCAGAAGCGGCCGACACGGATGAGGTGGGCGGTGTCCTGATCAAAGATGCCGCCGATGTAGGCGTGGGGACGGACCACGTTCTTGGTCGAGATCTGGATGTCGGTTTCGGTCCAATGCTCGGCGTTGTCGTAGATGGCCACCTGGCCGAAGGTCATCTGGCCATCGGTGACGTCGTAGAGAAAATCGGCGGCCTTGTCTATGGCCTTTTGCACGTCTTGTAGATAAGCCTCGGTGGCATCCCACTCGACGGAGACGACCAGGTTGAAGAGGACCAGAGTGTTTGTATGACTGATGGTCAGACTTTGCTCACCCGGTTTGTCGACGATGAAGAAGTGGGTATCGCCCTCAGCATCCACCACGACGTTGGTGATGTACGTCTGATACGCCCAACCGCTATGAGCAAGACGGTTGGTAGGTTGCTCGGCTTGCTTGACCAAGGCAAGCAGTTTGGTGCCGGTCTCAAGGGGGGGGGATCCGAGCAGCCCGCCCTGACCAGTGACACCCAGCAATCGACCATTGCTGTAAACAGTTGCACCGCTGATGGGCTGGTTGTTTTGACGAACCACCCGGATGAACCAGGGCGCTTCGACCCGGAAAGGCGGGCTCTTAGCATCGAAAGCAGGCCAGAGAATAGGGCTGTGGTTGTCACTGGGTTGTACCCTGAGGCGGAATACGACGTTATCGCTCTTGACGATATCTGCTCCAGCATTCCAGTTGAAGACGTGGGGCCCGTTGCTTAGATCGGTCGTGGTGGTACCGCTGCTAACTGTGGCCGGGAGCCACTGTCCGCCGCCATTTGGCGAAAATTCGGGAAGAATGAGGGTGGCAAGATCCCCCTCGGGATCAAATAAAGTGTAGGTGAGGGGAATGTTTGTCTGGGTAATAATGTGCGGTGTGGAGAAGAACTCAGCATCATCGGTGACACCGGGTCGGGCGATGCTTATCGAGGGAGGATTATTAGCCAGACGGGTACTACCCTGCCGGGTGTTTTCATAGACCTGGTTGACCGGCCCGTCATTCCCGACGGCCAGATCAAGATCGCCATCCCCATCCCAGTCCCCCCAGGCCACGCTAGTGGACTTCATATCGCCGGTAGACTCCCAGACAGGAGTTGCGCTGAGCGTTCCCCCCTGGTTCTCGTAGATCTGGTTGACCTGACCATCATTCCCGGCGGCCAGATCAAGGTCGCCATCCCCATCCCAATCGCCCCAAGCCACGCTATAGGTGGGCTTCGTGTCGTTGGTAGACTCCCAACCAAAACCATTCCCCCAATCCAGTTTTAGCGCTCCTTTATCATTCTCGTAGACCTGGTTGGCCTGTCCGGCATTTCCGACAGCCAGATCGAGGTCACCATCCCCATCCCAGTCCCCCCAGGCGATGCTACGAGTGGACTTCGCGTCGTCGCCGGACTTCCAGGCAGGGGTTGGGCTGAGGGTTCCTCCCTCGTTCTCGTAGACCTGGTTGGGCTGATCCCAATTTCCGACGGCCAGATCAAGATCGCCATCCCCATCCCAATCGCCCCAAGCCACGCTATAGGTGGGCTTCGTGTCGTTGGGAGGTTCCTCCCAACCAAAACCATTCCCGGGGTCCAATTTCAGCGTTCCCCCCTGGTTCTCGTAGACCTGGTTGGCCTCCTCCCAGTTTCCGACGGCCAAGTCGAGGTCGCCATCCCCATCCCAGTCCCCCCAGGCCAGGCTAAGGGTGGACTTCATATCGCCGGTAGACTCCCAAGCAGGGGTTGCACTGAGAATGCCCCTCTCGTTCTCATAAACTTGGTTAACCTGACCCGGATTCCCAACAGCGAGATCGAGATCCCCATCCCCATCCCAGTCCCCCCAGGCCACGCTAAAGGTAGGCTTTGTGTCGTTGGTAGACTCCCAGGCAGGGATTGGGCTGAGGGTTCCTCCCTCGTTCTCGTAGACCTGGTTGGCCTGTCCGGCATTTCCGACAGCCAGATCGAGGTCACCGTCCCCATCCCAGTCCCCCCAGGCCACGCTACGAGTGGTGCCGCTGGAGGACTCCCAAGCAGGGGTTGCGTTGAGGGTTCCCGCCTTGTTCTGGTAGACCTGGTTGGCCTCATTCCAATTCCCGGCGGCCAGGTCGAGGTCGCCATCCCCATCCCAGTCCCCCCAGGCCACGCTATAGGTGGGCTTTGTGTCGCCACTGGACTCCCAACCAAAATCATTACTGGGATCAAGTTTCAGGGTTCCTTCATCATTTTCGTAAACCTGGTTAACCTGCAAATAATTCCCGGCGGCCAGGTCGAGGTCGCCATCCCCATCCCAGTCCCCCCAGGCCACGCTAAAGGTAGACTTTGTGTCGCCACTAGACTCCCAACCAAAATTTTTACCGGGATCAAGTTTCAGTGTTCCTTCATCATTTTCGTAAACCTGGTTGACTTGCCCGGCATTCCCGACGGCCAGGTCGAGGTAGCCATCCCCATTCCAGTCCCCCCAGGCCACGCTATAGGTGGGCTTCATATCGCCGGACTCCCAGACAGGAGTTGCACTGAGCGTTCCCCCTTGGTTTTGGTAGACCTGGTTGGCTTGACCATCATTCCCGACAGCCAAGTCGAGGTCGCCATCCTTATCCCAATCCCCCCAGGCCACGCTGTAGGTGAACTTCTTATCGCCGGTAGACTCCCAACCAAGTTTCAGTGTTCCTTCATCATTTTCGTAAACCTGGTTGACTTGCCCCGCATTTCCAACGGCCAAGTCGAGATCCCCATCCCTATCCCAATCCCCCCAGGCCAGGCTAAAGGTGGACTTCGCGTCGCCGCTGGACTCCCAGACGGGAGTTTGGCTGAGGGTTCCCCCCTCGTTCTCGTAGACCTGGTTGACCTCATTCCAATTCCCGACAGCCAGGTCGATATCACCATCCCCATCCCAGTCCCCCCAGGCGACGCTGTAGGTGAACTTCTTATTGCCAACAGACTCCCAGGCGGGGATTGCGTTGAGGGTCCCGCCCTCATTCTCATAGACCTGGTTGACCTGTCCCCAATTTCCGACGGCCAGGTCAAGGTCACCATCTCCATCCCAATCCCCCCAAGCCAGGTCACTGGTTTGCTTCGTGTCGGTGCCAACAAAACTTAAATCAGTCCCCAGATCGGCATAAACAGGCAGTGTTAGCCCCCTCGGTTTCAGGATGAATAGCAGCATCAGATAAAGAAGGGACCAGAAGGCGCGCCTGGTAAAAGATAAGAGGTTCTGCTTATGCATTTTTCACCTCCACAGTTACTTTTACGGGTCTATTATAACTTGCCTATGAACGGCAGATAATAGAACGGTTCTGGAGTGGCCAGATCCCCCATCAGGGCGTATAAACCCAGCTTGGTGACGGTAATGACCACTTGCCGCTGCGCCAAATCGACTTCACCACCAAGGTGCTGCCAGGTAGATGTATCAAAATCCCAGTGGTAGATACCCGGGGATCTCTCAGTGGTCAAGTTGATTACAGAGTCGTAGCGGAACCTCAGGACTGCCGGCTTCTCCAGCTCGATTATGTTGTTTGAAGCAACAATCTCATACGTTTCGCCAATAATATCCGACATGGGGGGGGGGCCGGGCAAGCCCAAGGGTGAGGAAATCAAAAAGTGGACTTCATACGACGGGAGCCAATCGGTATCAAGGGGTAGTTTCAGTTTTCCGACGTTGGAAAAGAGATCGGTTTGGCTGTGATTGGCT